>JBCCNY010000377.1:0-3326 GCA_039025595.1 Pseudomonadota bacterium
CAGCAGCGCGGCGAAACCGACCACAGCGGCTACGACGCACATCAACGCTTGTGCGAACCGACTATGTGCCTCGTAATTGATTTGCCCCAGCGTGCTGCCCGTACGTTCCGCCACCTCCTCTGGCCGGAACAGCAGATCGCCCGTCAGGGCGAAATCCACACGGTTCAGATTGCTCGGATCGCGTCTTATCAGCGAGCTGATATCGTAGGAAAAATCGTCAAAATGGGTGGTGAAAAGCCGGTTTGTCCCCGCCCGCAGACTCTGGGCTAAACCTTCAACCATGACAAGCTTTGTGTCGCCGCCCTCCTGCACGAGATAGGCGCGCGCAGAGGTATAGGTGATCGGCGTGCGCGCGTTCCGGCGGTCGGACAGAAACACATCGCGTAGCTCGCCCTGAGCGGTAATATCCCGGATATAAAAGGTGATGCCGGGCGCGGGATGCAGGAACTGGCCCTCGGTCAGCAGCTTTGCCGTGATATTCTGGCTGACCTCCGCCTGGCGCAAGCGCAACTGGCTGAGGCTTTTCGGAATAAGAAAGTGACTCAGCAGCGACATCATCAACGCGATCAATATGCCAAAGACAAAGACCGGCCGGATCAGTCTAAGCGGCGAATAGCCCGTGGCCTGCACGACCGTGAGTTCGCTTTCTGTGGTCATTCTGTTGGTGACGTAAACTGTGCCTGCAAAAGCCGCGATCGGCAGGACTACGCCAATCACGCCCGGAAGCGTCAGCGCCGTGAATTCAAGGAAAATCCAGGCGGGCTGACCATCCCCGATCAGTCGATCGAACATGCGCACGGCTTTGTTGATCCAGAAAATGGAGACCAGCACGAGGGCAAAAAAGCCGAACAAAACCATGAATTGCGACAGCATGTATCTGTCGAATCGGCTCACGTCTCATCCCTCGCGGCAACAGCTTCCACAGGCAACCTAGTGGATTTGAACGTCAGGGAAAACTCCTAAAGCGGCGCGCGCATTGACCTCGGCAAGCTTGCGCGGGCAGGCGTTGAAACACGCCCGCAAACGTGCTCTGGCCAAGCGCCGATCAGGGCGCTAGGTCTTGGCGGAATGGTGACAACAAAAAGCAAGGACACAGGCCTTATGACATCCATCCACTTCGCCGAGCCGGATCTTGACGTAATCGCCGATTTTGAGGGGCGGGTGGCCGTTGTGATCCCCATCTCGGGCAAGTTGGACAGTGGCGCGCGCCGAGTGAACCGGCTCACAAAAGGGGCTCTGAAGCGGTTTATCGAAAGCGAGGCCTGGGAGAAAACCAAGTCCGGCAAGGTTGTCTCTTTGTCCTGGCCTTCAGGCATGGCGGCCACCGCCGTGGATGTGCTGTGTCTTGATCGCGGCGCGGACCATGTGGAGACCCGAAAGGCGGGCGCGGCGCTGGCAAAATCGCGGGGCTCTTCTGCTCTGCTCGTTCTGGGTGCGCAGGTCCGGCGCGCAGCCGAGCTCGCTCAGGGGCTGGCGCTGCGCAGCTACAGCTTTACTGAACGCAAGTCCGAGCCTGGCAAGGATCCTGACGATGTCACGCTGATGGTGAACAAACCAGAGGAGGTTCGGGACGCAGCCGCGCCTCTCATGGATGTGGTGAGTGGCGTGCACATGACACGTGATCTTGTCGCCGAGCCTGCCAATCACCTGACCACGATGGAATTCGCATCGCGCATCGAGGCGCTGGCGGAACTGGGCCTCAAGATCACGGTTCTGGACGAGGATGCGCTTGAAAAACAGGGCATGAAACTGCTGCTCTCCGTGGGGCACGGCTCGGTCACACCCTCCAAGGTTGCTGTGATGGAATGGGCGGGCGGTAAGAAGGGGGATGCGCCGCTCGCGCTTGTCGGCAAGGGCGTGGTGTTCGACACGGGCGGTATTTCTCTCAAGCCCGCGGGCGGCATGGAAGAGATGACCATGGATATGGGCGGCGCTGGCGTTGTGGTAGGCACAATGCGCGCTCTGGCCGCGCGTAAAGCCCGCGCCAACGTCGTGGGCCTTGTGGGACTGGTGGAAAACATGCCCTCCGGTCAGGCGACGCGTCCGGGCGATGTCGTGACATCTATGAAAGGCGATACGGTTGAAATCATCAATACCGATGCCGAAGGCCGCTTGGTCCTGGCCGATGTGCTCTGGTATGCGCAGCAGGAATTCAAACCTGCCGCGATTATCGACCTTGCAACCTTGACCGGGGCGATCATCATCGCGCTCGGGCATGAACATACGGGTGTGTTTTCCAACGACGACGCCTTTTGCGACAAGTTTCTGCGCGCTGCCAAAGCCGAGGGCGAGGGGGCTTGGCGGATGCCTCTGGGTGAGGCCTATGACAAAAAGCTGAAATCAGACATTGCGGATATGAAAAACGTCGGAGGGCGTCCTGCGGGATCGATCACAGCGGCGCAGTTTCTGCAGCGCTTTGTTGAGCCAGATGTGCCTTGGATTCATCTCGACATTGCGGGCACCGCGCGACTTTCAGGTGAAGGGGATTTGTCCCCCAAAGGCGCCACCGGATGGGGTATTCTAACGCTCAACCGTCTGGTGGCGGACCAGTTCGAAGGAGAGTGATGGGCGCCGTCTATTTCTATCATCTGACCCGCAAACCGATCGAAGCGACGCTGCCCATTCTGCTGCACAAGGCGCGCGAGGCGGGCTGGCGGGTTTTGGTTCGTGGACAGGACGCCGACATGCTGGACCGGCTTGATAAACAGCTCTGGCTGGGGCCCGATGAAGGGTTTCTGGCCCATGGCCGCGCGGGTGGGGCGCATGACGCTCGGCAGCCGATACTTCTAAGCAATGTGTTCGGACCCGCACCCAACAAGCCTGATTGCGTGATGAGCGTCGGCGGGGCAGAGCTCTCCGCGGACGAAGTGCAGGCCGCACAACGGGCTTGTGTTCTTTTCGACGGCCATGACGCCGAGGCTACAGAACACGCGCGAACACAGTGGAAAAGGCTCACGGAAGCGGGATGCGCAGCGCAATACTGGTCTGAAGAAACCGGCAAATGGGATATGAAAGCACAGAGCGCTTCTGAGCCCGAGGTATAAACAGATCTTCTTCTTGCTAAAATATCCCGGGGAGCGCGAGGGGCTGGCCCCTTGCATTTGCGTCGCTGAGGATGCGGCTCATCCATCACCTTGGGAACCGCCCGTTTGGGGTGTGCTTTACAGGATCAAGCGGCGGCCCGAAACGCAGCCTCACCGGCTCAGGATCATCCGCCCATTCGAGATCTCGACCGACGAAAATCGGTCCAGATAGTTCATGCCCAAAAGGGATTGCTCCAGCTCTCCCTCATTCACAAGAGCGCCGATGCCACGGTCTTCGATCCC
>JBCCNY010000378.1:0-3320 GCA_039025595.1 Pseudomonadota bacterium
GGGAAATCCACCCAGATCGGGTTGTAAATCGCACCCATCCCATAGCCGCAGGCCTGCATCTTGGCGTGACCGAACCCGGCCTCATCAAATGTCACTGCATGCGCGTCATAGACATCGCCCATCGCAGCACCGGGGCGGATGGCCGCCTCGCACGCCTCCAGCGCGGCGCGCGCGGCAGCATGCATATGGCGTTGTTTCTCTGGCACATCACCGATCACCACCGTGCGCATCATCGCCGCGTGATAGCGGGCATAGGCGCCCGCCCATTCCCAGGTGATCTGATCCTGTTGGGCCAGATGGCGTCGGCCAGAGTAATACCTGACCAGCAGGGCGCCCGCACCAGAGCCGAGGATAAACTCATTGCCTGCATAATCGCCGCCTCCGCGAAACACCGCGCCTTGCATTTCGGCGAGGATATCGCCTTCGAATGCGCCGGGTTTCGTGTGCCTCAGACCCGCATCCATCGCGTCATCTGCCAGCTCAGCTGCTCGCCGGTGCATTGCGATTTCGGCGGGCGATTTTACCCGTCGAAGAGCCGCGATCAGATCCGAGTGATCCGCCAGCCCGGGTAGGCGCGCATGCAAGCGACGGCCGTTAAAATCGGTCAGACCGACAGTTTGGGATTCGTAGCCCAATTTGCTATCTCGCACGCCGAGATCGCCGAGCAGCGCCAAAAGATCATCGGTTGGATCGCGGCCTTCGGTTTCGTGCCAGATATGGATCTGGTCATCGCTCAGCGTCGAGGTATGGCGTGCTTGCTGGCGGTCGGGCAGTCGGGTTAGCAGATGGAGAGCTCCCGTTCGGGTCAAAACGAGGCATTGAAACATCGAGAAACCGAACGTGTCATACCCACAGAGCCAATACTGACTTTCCGGAGCAAAAATCAAAAGCGCGTCTAGCCCTGAATCGGCCAGCGCCTGAACCGCTTTTTGCTGTCTCGCATTGTATTCGTTGTCATCGAAATGAAGCGGCATCTATGGGTCCCGTTGGCGTCGACACAGTATCCGTGACGCCAATTCTGATAGATGACAAGTGCTTGCGCAGCGACTTTATCAGTTAACCTGAACAGCTGGCGCCGCCTAAGACACAGAATTTGGCGCAATGCGGATGGTTGAGCGAGACAGGTCGTTCGGCGTCTTTCAACGTATGGCCAAGCTCAAACTGAGGATCATAGGGTAAAAGCGTGCAGGCAAGCACGCTGGGACGCTCCGCGCCCTTGCGCTTCACCACCATGCGGGACGACGCGCACATCACGCTTTTGGGGGATTTACCCAGAATGTCCCAACACGCTGTGGTAATCTCGGGCACCTCGATTGTGTCATCCATTTCGGGAAAAATCACAGTGTCAGCGGGATCATCCGCGTCAATGTCGAAGCTATGTTCGCGGTAGAGCCGCGCATATCCCGCCCGCGCTTTTGCATCATCCTCGTGCCAGAGCGAGCGGCCGGCAACCGTCATCCGGATCCCCTGATCGCGCAACCAGTGCATGCCCGCCAGCATCGTCGCGAAGCTGCCCTTGCCGCGTTCTGCATCGTGGCACTCGGGCGACCAGTGATCGACAGACACCCGCAATGTCAGCTTCTGGCCGAACTCCAACAACAGCGACTTTAACCCCAGCTGAATGCGCGGGCGCATCATCGGGCGCATCGCATTGGTCAGAATCAAAACCTCATAGCCACGCAACAAGGCAGCGCGCGCCATGCCGATCATTTCTGGGTTCAAAAAAGGCTCGCCCCCGGTAAAACCGATTTCGCCGACACCCCAGCTACGATCATCAAGCTGATCCAGATAGGCATCGACCTCTGCCGTGCTGATATAGACCAGCCTGTCATTTTGCGGCGAGCTTTCGATGTAGCAGTTCAGGCACTCGATATTGCACAAGGTGCCAGTATTGAACCAAAGGGTCTGCGGCTGGCTGAGCGGGACCTGCGCGCGCGGCGATCCGTCTGCGGTGATTTTAGGGTCAAGAAATTTACCGATATTCGCATCTGCCCTGCAATCGGTACTGCCAGTGTCTTTCATTCAGTTATCAACCGATTTTCGTTTGCCTTTTCGTGCTCAACCTGTCCTGTTTACGTGTGAAAGTCGAGCAGCAGTGTCGCACAGTTTTGTGAGACGCCCGTTTATGAGGTAGGCATGGTCTCTCGTGTCATTCCGGTCGATCCGTTTGACCTCGTCATTTTTGGCGGGACAGGCGATCTGGCGCGCAGAAAAATCTTGCCTGGTTTGTTCCGTCGCTTTTGCGCCGGACAAATGGATGCGCAGGCGCGGGTGATCGGTGCCGCGCGCAGTGACATGGACGAAGCTGGATACCGCGCTTTTGTTCGCGAGGCGATTTTGGAGTTCGAACCCTCGGCTGCGGGCAGGGCTGCGGGCCTCGATGCCTTTTTGGCATGTGTGGGTTACGTCACGATCAATGCCAAAGGCGGGCAGGGCTGGCAGGAACTGGTGTCTTTATTGCCCGCAGGTCGGATTCGAGCGTTCTATTTCTCGGTCGCACCGTCGCTCTTTGGGGATCTGGCCGAGCGGTTGGAGGAAAACGGACTGGCCTGCGATATGTGCCGTGTCGTGGTTGAAAAACCGTTTGGACGCGACCTGGCCACGGCCCGAGCACTCAACAATACGTTGGCTGAGCATTTTAACGAAGATCAGATCTATCGCATCGACCATTATTTAGGAAAGGAAACAGTGCAGAACCTGATGGCGATCCGGTTCGGCAACATGCTTTTCGAGCCGCTCTGGAACAGCCAGTATATCGATCATATCCAGGTGACGGTCTCAGAGGCCGTAGGTGTCGGCGGTCGGGGCGAGTATTACGACCGTTCAGGCGCCATGCGCGATATGGTGCAAAACCACATGATGCAGCTGCTCTGCCTGATCGCGATGGAGCCGCCGGCAAAGTTTGACCCAGACGCTGTACGTGATGAAAAGCTAAAGGTGATCCGCGCGCTTGACCCGGTGGCACAGGCCGACGTGGTGCGCGGCCAATATGAGGCAGGCGAGCAGGCGCCGGATTACCGCAGCGAGGTGGGTGACAGCGAGAGCCTCACCGAGAGTTTCGTCGCCATACGCGCGGCGATCAGCAATTGGCGGTGGGCGGGCACGCCGTTCTATCTGCGCACCGGCAAAAGGTTGCGCGACCGCGCCAGCGAGATCGCCGTGGTGTTCAAGGACACGCCGCATTCGATTTTCGGCGATGCTTCGGGTCGCCACCGCAATATCCTGACCATCAAGTTGCAACCCAATGAGGGCATTCAGTTGGGCGTCACGATCAAAGAGCCGGGGCCGGGCGGCATGCGGCTTGTCGATGTGCCCCTCGA
>JBCCNY010000379.1:0-3300 GCA_039025595.1 Pseudomonadota bacterium
GCCCGCCACCGTGTAGGCGAGGGCGTCATTGATCTGGTTGAGGGTGAAGATTTTGTCGATGGGCGCGTTGAGCTTGCCTTCGAGAACGAGCTGCGTAAGTTCACCATAAACGCGCTGCATCTCTTCAGATCCCGCAGATGTAAGCCAGTTAACGAGCCAGAAGCCGCGCACTGTGACGTTATTGAAAATGATCAGGTTGTCAGGAATGCTGATGTCTTCGCCGGACATCCCGCCATAGCTGACAGCCGTCCCACCATTTGCCAGGGTCGCCGCGAGACGCCCGAACGCTTCGCCAGCGACGGCGTCGATGGCCAGCAGGGGTGCGGCGTCAAGTTCCTCCGCGACCCGGTCTGCCAGATCGGGGCCGTCGACAAAGGCCGCATCGCAACCGGCGTCCTGCACATTGGCAATCGCAGTTTCACGGCGCACGACAGAGGCCACTTTGATGCCACGCGCCTTGGCCAGTTGCGTGATGTAGCGCCCAACGGCGGAATTGCCGGCGGATTGGATGATCCAGTCACCTTCTTTCAGGTCAACAAACTGTGTCAGCAAAAGATACGCGGTGGCGGGGTTCACTGTCAGCATCGAGAGCTGGTCGATGTCGGCGTGGGGCACCGGAACCAGTGTCTCGCTCGGGAAAACCCGCTCTGTCACCCATGCACCGGGCGGGTTTGACAGCAGCACGAGCGTGCCCACCGGGTGACCCTCGCCGCTCACTTCAATGACCTCACCGATGCCTTCCATGCCAGCCGGCGCGGGTAGCGGCGGCTGCAACCCATAGACACCACCGATCTGGGCGATGTCCGACGGGTTGATCGGAGAGCGCAGGATCTTCACGCGGGTTTGGCCAGCGGCCAGTGCCGGCTTTTCAACATGGCGCACCTCGATGACGTCAGGGGCATGTCCGTGTTGGTTGTAGAACGCTTGCTGCATGGTCTTTTCCCTATTTTCTGTGCCGGAAGATCTGCCTCGGCGATCTTAATGAATTTTGTTCACTAGTGGCTATATGGGATTCACTCTTGCCTTGTCAACACTAATGAATATAGTTCACTTATGAAAAATGAACCATCCTCATCGAAGCGAAAACGCGATCCCGAAAGCAAACGTGCAGCGCTGCATGATGCAGCACTGCGCCAGTTTACGGAGCGTGGGTATGAGCATGTGTCCATCGCCAGCATCGCAAAAGATGCGGGCATCGCGGTGGGAACGGTCTATCGATTCTACGAGAACAAGCTTTTCCTGTTGCGGGCGATGCTCGAAGGCATTGAGAGGGATTTTGTCGAACGCATGCAATCCGATTGGGCGCAGGGCGGAGACTATCCTGAACGCTTGGACCGGATCTGCGCAGGCGTGTTCGACGTCGCCCACGATCGAAGTTCCCTCCTGCGTTTGTTCACCATGACGACCGACATGATATACGAAGACGGCGCGCTGCCTGGTGACCGCATTCAGAGCCAGATCAAGCGCATGTATCACGAAGCCGTGGACAACGGCGCGTTTCGCGACGGCGACGCAGATATGATGTCATCCATGGCGCATGGCCTTGTTGAAGGCGCAATGATGCGATGGATGCGCTCCGGTGCTCCATCGGACACCAACGCCTCCAAGGAACTTGCAGATGTCATGAAGTATGGCTTCCTGACATAACGGCCATGTTTCGCAACATGGCTCACGGAAAAAGCCGCTCTCGCGACAATGCCGCTTGTTGCTGGTGTCGCGAGCCGGCCTCTACGCGCGGGCATTTTTTTTTAGCCAAATCCAAACCTGCCGCTTCCCCAAGACACGAAAAAGGCTGTTTTGCAATTTCCGCTGTCAGACAGGTTGATTGCGCCTTCTTCCTCGAATGGCTTTGTAAACCGGCCAAAGAATGACAAGCAAAGTGGCGACCGCGAGGATGGCTGAAATTGGACGTGTCAGAAGTTCGGTGGCGTCTCCTCGGCTGATGAGAAGCGCGCGGCGTACGCTTTGCTCGGCCATCGGACCCAGAATCATTCCCAAGATGATCGGCGCGAGTGGCACATTGACCTTTTCGAGAAAATACCCTGCGATACCTGCGAGGAGCATGATCCATAGGTCAACAGGACGGCCATTGATCACATAGACACCGACACACATCAAAATAAGGATCGAAGGCACCAGCAATACGCCGGGAAGACGTTGGAACTGCGCGAAAACGCGCGTCGCTAGGGCGCCCCCGAGAAAGAGGATCAAGACCGAGGTCAGCAGCATTTCCATCATGAAGCCACCGACCAACACGGGGTTTTGCTGGAAGAGTTGCGGCCCCGGTTGCAGGCCATGGATCACCAAGGCGCTTAGGACCAGCGCGGCTACCACGTTGCCGGGAATGCCTAATGCTAGGGCCGGGATCATAGACGCCGCATTGTCGGCGTTGTTTCCGCACTCAGCTGCGGCCACACCTTTGGGATTGCCTTGACCGAAACTGTCAGGGTCTTTGTCTGCTTTCTTGGCAGTGTTGTAGCTTAGGAAGGCCGCGATATTGCCGCCTGCACCGGGCAGAATGCCCACGGAAATCCCAATGCCGGACGCGCGCATCCAGGTTGGGATCATGCGGCGAAGCTCACCTTTCTTGAACGGCACGGCTTGCAGTTTGAGCGCCTCTGCGGACAGGCCTTTGAAATCACATTTTTCAGCCAAGGACAAAACAGGTGGCAGCGCATAGAGCCCGACCAGAACCACGATCAGAGGCATCCCACCCAGAAGCCAGGTTTGGTCGAAGGTGTAGCGCGCTTGGCCGGAGAGGTTATCAAGACCGATGGTCCCAACCCAAAGGCCCAACAGCGCGGCCATCAGCCCTTTGACCGGGTCAGAGCCGACCATGACGCCGACGGAGGCCATACCGAACACCGCGATCCAGAAGTACTCGGCAGGGCCGAACAACAGCGTGACCTGCGCCAGCAACGGCCCGATAGTCATCAATGCAAGCGCAGAGGCGATGCCCCCGATGGCGGAGGAATAACACGCGATTTTCAGAGCTTTTGACGCCTCGCCTTTTTCGGCCATAGGGAACCCATCAAATGTAGTGGCGATGGACGCAGGCGTTCCGGGAATGCGCAAAAGGATGGAGGGGATCGCTCCGCCATACATCGAGCCATTGTAAATACCGGCAACCATGCCCAAAGCCACCAGTGGGTCCATCGAATAGGTCAGTGGCAAAAGTAATGCGATGGCCATCACCGGGTTCAGACCGGGAAGCGCCCCGATAAAGACACCCAAAATAGTCGCGCCCAGCATTGCAAGAATTGGGCCGGGAGTCAGGACGCCGCTCAGTGCGTTTACATA
>JBCCNY010000380.1:0-3290 GCA_039025595.1 Pseudomonadota bacterium
GCTGCGATTGCAAAGGCGTTCGGCGCGCGCGTCCGGGTCGTTCATTGTCATCCCAAACCGGATGATCTGATGCCTTTTGGCGCAGTCATCCCGGCCGTGATGCGGTCTCAGATCGAGGGCGCGGCGGCCGGGAACGTTGACCTCACGCGCAAACAGCTCATGGATGAGTTTCACCTTCAAGCGAAAGAGCAAGGGCTTTTCGTACAAGACCCTGAGCCCGGCAAACCGACGACGCGTTTCATTGAGTATGAGGGGAAGCCGGCCGATGCGGTGCAGCGATATGGCAGATTGTCTGATCTGATCTGCGTGCCGAAGCCCGACGCCAAGCTGAATCTGGGTGCCAATACGCTGAAATCCGCGCTGTATTCGTCGGGGCGGCCGGTCATGATGTGCCCGGATGAACGTAATGTCGACGCTCGGTTTCTCGATCATGTGACTGTTGGCTGGAATGGATCGCTTGAAGCAACGCGCGCCGTGGCCATGACGCTTCCCCTGCTCAACAACGCGTCCAGGGTTACGATCCTGTCGACGGGAGATATGGCAACCGAACAGCAGCCCGGTGCAATTCATTTGCAACGGTATCTGGAGCTGCGAGGGATATGTTCCGATGTTCACCTGTTTAAACCGGCCGGCAAAAAGGTGGGCGGTCAACTCCTCGAGGAAACGCGCAAGGTTGGCGCTGGTTTAATGGTAATCGGCGCTTTCCATGACAGTTATGAGCGCGAGACCTTGTTTGGAGGTAATTCGCAAGCGGTTGTGGCCGACGCGGATTTTCCTGTCGTGATGGTTCACTGATACGCAGAATTGCGAAAGGGCCCCAAAAACATGTCGACGACAAAACCGCGCGGCTTTCGCAAAGACCTAGATCGAGAAGGGGGGGATGATGTCTGTCAGAACCGCTGAATTATTGATGGGATTTGCCACACTGGCCCTTTCGCTGGGGCTGATGTGGAATGTCTGGTCGGACGGATTGCGCATCGGCTGGGTCGAGGGCAGAGGACCTGGCGCGGGGATGTGGCCCTTTTGGCTGTCGCTTGGTATGGCTTTGGCCTCTATTGCGACGATCGTTCGGTGGTTCCAGCGAAAAACGCCCGAAAGTCGGTCAACCGATCCCTATATCGCACCGGAGACGCTGTTTCTGGTGACTGTATCCGCGGTCTCATTGTTGGTGCTGTTAATCCTGATGAACATCATCGGCACCTATCTGTCGCTGATGGTTTTCATGTTTTTCTACGTGCGCGTGATCGGTAGACACGGCTGGGCCATGACATCGGCCATGGTGCTCGGCACGCCCATTTTCGTCTATCTGCTCTTTGAAGTGGCACTCACCAAATACCTGCCCAAAGGCCTGCCTGTTTTCGAGGAAGGCTTTTTGTGGCTCGATAATTTCCGCTGGCAGTATTTTTAGTAGGGGCCGTCGATGCAAGAAATCCTCGTAGCCCTGAGTGGCGGCTTTCTCCAGGCTTTCGAGCCGCTGAACCTTTTCATGATCTTCGCGGGCTGTCTTGCGGGTCTTTTCGTGGGCTGCATGCCGGGGCTCGGGTCTGTGAACGGGGTGGCGATTTTGCTTCCTGTGACCTTTCTCGTGCCTCCGACGGCTGCCATCATCTTTCTGGCCGCGCTCTATTACGGGGCGATGTATGGCGGGGCGATCAGCTCGATCACGCTTGGCATACCAGGTGCGTCGACGGCGGTCGCAACCGTCTTTGACGGCAGGCCAATGGCGCAGCAAGGCAAGGCGGATAAGGCGCTGATGGCGGCGGCCATCGCGTCGTTTATCGGGGGCACGGTCTCGATCATTCTCTTCACCCTCTTTGCGCCGCCCCTCGCAGCTTTCGCGCTGAAATTTGGCCCGCAAGAGGAGTTCGCCCTAATGGTGTTGGCCTTTGCCACATTCATCGGTTTGGGCGGCGATGACATTCCAAAGACCATCTTTTCGATCCTGCTGGGCCTCGTCATGGCTGCGATCGGCTTTGACATCATCTCGGGCCAGCCGCGCATGATCTTTTTCGACATGGTCGAGCTGCAACGCGGGATCGGATTTCTGGTGCTGGCGATTGGGATCTACGGCATAGGAGAGATGCTCTGGACGCTGGAATCCACCAAAGGCCAAGTGCAAATGCATAAGGTGAAAGTCACCTGGGAACGCATGAAGGCCAATCTGCGTGACATGAAGGCCTACATCAATTCAACCTGGCTTGGCTCATTTCTTGGCTTCTTTGTCGGCACATTGCCCGCGGCCGGCGCGACGCCTGCGGCGCTGATGAGCTATGGTTTGTCCAAGACGTTCTCGAAAGATCCAGACAGTTATGGCAAGGGCAACGTGTCCGGCGTGGCTGCGCCCGAGGCTGCCAATAATGCCGCCTCCACCGGCTCTATGCTGCCGATGATCACGCTGGGTATTCCAGGCTCTCCTACCACCGCCATTCTGTTGGGGGGGATGATCATCTGGGGCCTTAGGCCTGGGCCGCTGCTCTTTACCGAGAACCCTGATTTCGTGTGGGGTTTGATCGGGTCGATGTACGTGGCCAACGCTGTTACAGTTCTGCTCAATATCGCGATGATCCCGATCTTCATTCGCGTTCTGGCGATGCCGTTTACTTTGCTCACACCGATTATCTTTGTACTCTGTGTGCTCGGTGTTTTTGCCACCACAGATCGAATGTTTGACACCTGGGTGATGCTGCTTCTTGGCGTTGGCGGGTATCTCTTGCGCAAACTGAATTACCCGGTGGCCCCTGCTGTTCTGGCGATTGTGCTCGGGCCTCTGGCCGAACGGTCGCTTCGCCAATCGCTGATCTCATCTCAGGGCGATGTGACGACATTCATCACGCGTCCTATATCGCTGACTTGTATTCTGATCGCACTGGCTCTGATCTCTTATCCCTTCATTCAGAAAATGGTGCGCAAGCGACGAGCGGCACAGGCCGCTGAGTAGCAGCTTGATATCGTGACGCTCGCGCTTTGGATCAGAGAGCGCCCAAACAAAAAGCGCCGCTGGGTCGACTGAACCCGCGGCGCGTTGATGTTTGTTACCTTTGGGATGTGGTCAGAGCGGTTGTCCAGGCGGCGGTTCAGACACCGCCTGAACGGGTTCGCTTACGCGACCAGATCAAACCTGTCGGCGTTCATCACCTTGGTCCAGGCAGAGACAAAGTCCCTTACGAACTTCTCGGCATTGTCGTCCTGGGCGTAGACTTCCGCATAACCACGCAGGATCGAGTTGGACCCGAACACCAGGTCCGCGCTGGTCGCTTCCCATTTGACATCACCTGTCGCACGGTCGCGCA
>JBCCNY010000381.1:0-3266 GCA_039025595.1 Pseudomonadota bacterium
CGATCGCTTCGAACAGTTCCGCAATCGTCGCTTCGTGCACAGCCGAGTTCTGGCGCAAATCCACGCTCGACAGGTGAAAGCCGAATGCCCGAATTTTGCGTCGGAGCTTGCGCAGGCGCCCTCTCGCGATGCGAATACCGCGATTGGCACGCAAGGACCGGTCGATGACATCAAGGTCTGCCAGAAATTCTGACGGATCGCGATAGGGCGCTGACACATGGCCGGCGCGCGGGGCAAGAGCTTTGGGATTGATATCCTTGAGCGTCGCGACCAGGCGAGCATAGATCGAGATCAGGATCCGGCGGTAAGGTTCATCTTCGCGGTGGCTTGAGGTGTCGAAGGATTGCGCGGCCAGTACAGCGGCTTCGTCGCTGACGCCGACGACACGCGTGGACACGGACAATTCCGATCCGAGAAGATGCACCTCTTCGAGGTAGTGACGCAACGCGTGGCCTGACTGACGGTCGAATGTCTTGCGAAGCGTTGTCGCCGTCACATTCGGATTGCCGTCACGGTCCCCGCCTATCCACGATCCGACCCGAAGAAAACTGCTGATGTCGCGGGCATCCTCGTCGCCGGTGAGCGCCGCGAGCAGCGTGTTTTGTAGCTTCGGCAGCGCGTTGAAAAAGGTGTGATCAAAGTAACTCAGACCATTGGAAATCTCGTCTTCGACCGTCAGTTTCGACCGCCGCAGCAGGTGCGTCTGCCAAATGGTTTCAATCTCACGCTCAATTCGTTCCTCTATCTCACCGGTTTCTGCACCTGCGGCCAGAGACAGGTTCCTCGCATGCAGTGCGTCGATAATGGCAAACTCGCTGCGCATTGTCGCCTGCCTGCGAATCTCGGTCGGATGCGCCGTCAGGATTGGGCTGATCAATGCTGTTTTGAAAAAATGCATCAGTTGGTCCTCTGACACGTCTTTGGCTCGGAGGTCGCGTATTGTCTGTTCCAGCGTTGTGACCGGCGCCTTACGATGACGCCTCAACTGTCCTTCGTCCTGAGCGATATTGAGCAGGTGCAGGTAGTAGGTGAAGGCCCGCATCACCTGAAGGGTCAGATCCTCTGGGAGTGACGACACAATCTCATGTAATCGTGCGTAGGCGGCTTTGTTGCCCGTCGTGTGATAAGCAATGGATTGGCGACGAATTTCCTCAACAGCGTCGAAGGCTCTGTCCCCTTCTTGTTCTTTAAGGACGCCGTCCAAGACCCGATCCAGAAAGCGCATGCTCTCGTGAGCATCTAAGGAGGGATTTACGGTTTTTCCGGCGTTTGCGAGCTTTGGAGCCTGCTCGGCTTGCGCTTTGGTCATCAAGCCCCTCCCAAGGCATTTCTTATACAAATACGTAGCTCAGCGGAGTGCTGTGTCACGAATGCGGCTGTCCGGCTTGCGTCCTCGTTTGCTCGATCTGGAACCGGATCTTCAAGTCGGGCATCACTGCAGTATGATGTATGAGAACGTTCTGCAACGGCGTCGCGTAAACCATACCTGCTGTGTTCAAAGGGTGGTATCACTTACGGAAACGCAGTGTTCACGGACACAGAAATAGTCCTGACGTCTTTTGGCTTCGGCGCGTTGGTCAACTTAACATCTGAAAACGCAATCTTTTATCAATATCCCTAAGGTCTGATTGAAACAGGCTCTCTGCCCCAAAGCGTATCGTGTACTTATGTATGCAGAATTATTGCATTTTTTGGTTTTGCCTGTGGACGAATTGATCTAAATCCCATCCGATGGGTACGATTCTTGCGCCATTGGTTAGCTCAGCGAAAGAAAAGAACTCGTTATAGGGCGGCTCTCTCGACCCGTTCTGAACAGAGATAATCTGGCCGCGCAGGCCGAACTCTTGGAGGAGAAAAATTATGTGGTTCAAAACACTTGCGGCCAGTGCGTCCGTGCTTGCACTAACAGCGCCTGCTGCATTCGCAGAGTGGCAACCTCGCAAACCGGTTGAGTTCATCATCATGGCTGGGACCGGCGGTGGCGCGGACCAGATTGCACGACTGCTGCAAGGCTTGATCGAGCAGAAAGACCTCAGCCCGCGGCCGTTCATTCCGATGAACAAGCCGGGCGGATCCGGTGCTGAGGCGCTGCGCTATCTGCAGGACAAGGAAGGCGATAACCATACCATCATGGTGACGCTCAACAGCTTTTATACAACGCCGATCATTCAGCCTGATCTGGGTGTCGATATTGCTGAATTCACACCGATTGGCCTGATGGCGCTGGACACATTCCTGCTGTGGGTGAATTCGGATCGTGACGACATCACCGATCTGGACACCTATGTCGCTGCTGTAAAGGATGCGGGTCTTGACTGGAAAGTCGGCGGGACCGGATCGGGGCAGGAGGATTCAATCCTGACCGCAATGATGGAGAACGAGTTCGAATACGAAGTGACCTACATCCCGTTCCCGGGCGGTGGCACGGTGGCCAAGAACCTAGTGGGCAACCAGATTGACAGTACGGTCAACAACCCCGCCGAGCAGATGGAATTCTGGCGCGCGGGCAATTCCAAGCCTTTGGTCCAGTTCACGGCGGAGCGCATGTCAGCTTTCCCGGACACGCCGACCGCCAAAGAGCTTGGGATCGATATCGAGTATTACATGCAGCGTTCGGTCAATGGCCCTCCGGGCATGGATCCCGAGGCGGTGGAATGGTACACCAACCTTTTCCAGACACTCTTTGACAGTGAAGAGTGGCAGTCCTTCTGCGAATCTGACGGCCTGACCTGTGATGCGATGCTCAAGGGGGACGAACTCGCGGAGTTCCACTCAGCGCAGGGTCAGCGTCACGCGGACCTCATTGAAGCGGTCGGCGCGGCCAAGATCACCGGGGAATAATCCCAACCTAAAACAAGAAAGCCGGCGTTTCCGCGCCGGCTTTTTCTATTCCAATACCGGTCTTTCTGCGCCTATGGCTGGATCAGGATCTTTCCACGATGATCGCCGGCCTCCATCATGGCATGGCCTGCCCCGGCCTCGGCGAAGGCGAACACTTTATGGGTGTGTGTCTGCACGCTGCCTGAAGCGAGCCACGGCCAGACCCGCTCTCGGAGATCGGCGGCTGTTCTGGATTTGAACGCATCGGGACGCGAACGAAGAGTTGAGCCGGTGATAACCAACCTTTTTAGCATAATAGCCATCAGGTCAATTTCGACCTTTGAACCGGCTCGGAAGGCCAATTGGATGATCCGGGCATCCGGCGCCGCCGCCTTGATGTTGCGCGCGATATAGTCGCCGCCGATAATATCGAGAATGAGGCTCGC
>JBCCNY010000382.1:0-3256 GCA_039025595.1 Pseudomonadota bacterium
GTGTTCAGCTCTCTTCGGTAACCTCTTCGGCCGCGTCTTCAGCACTGGCTTCGACACCCGCATCGTCGTCACCGTCATCCCCGCTATCGGATTTGAGAGCAGACGGAGCGGACACGTTGCAAATCGTGAAATCGCGATCGATTGTCGGTTTTGCGCCTTCTGGTAGCTTCACCTCGCTGATCGAAACGTTATCGCCCACATCTAGTGCAGAGATATCAACTTCGACCTTCTCTGGAATGTCGCCTGCGGTCACGATCAGCTCGATCTCGTTGCGGATGACGGTCAGAACACCGCCCTTGCGAATGCCCGGACTGTCCTCTTCGCCGATGAATTCTACCGGGATGAAAAGGTTGATTTTTGTCGTGCGCCGCAGCCGCATCAAATCGAGATGCCGAGGCAGGTCTTTAACGACGTCGCGCTGCACATCACGGCAGATGACGCGAACATCGTCATGGCCATCCACTTTGAGATTGAAAAGCGTCGATTTGAACCGACCCGCTTTCAGTTTCTTCAACAACTCGTTGAAGGGTATATTGATAGGAAGCGG
Source organism: Pseudomonadota bacterium (assembly GCA_039025595.1). Classification (GTDB taxonomy): domain Bacteria; phylum Pseudomonadota; class Alphaproteobacteria; order Rhodobacterales; family Rhodobacteraceae; genus Roseovarius. The sequence continues at coordinate 548 of JBCCNY010000382.1, forward strand.
ATCGACGTCGCCTCCGAAAACGATCCCCGGAACCATGCCGTCGCGGCGTGCTGCACGAGCGGCGCCCTTGCCCGTCCCCGTGCGTTCCAGGGCGTGAAGATCAGGAATTTCTCCAGCCATGTCTTTCTCCATTTTGTGTGGGGTGCCTCCAAGGCTGTCACCCCATGCGAAACCGGGCGTATAGACGGGATTGCCGCGCTTGGGAAGCCGAAAAACACCCAGACTTCCTGCGGTGCCGCCTCGCGTGAGATGATACGAACTGGGCTGTATTTTGCCAGTACCGGGATCGTGTAGGGCGGGTCGATCATTTTGCCCCAAAATTGCGATATTTGGCATATAATGCGTTGAGTGTTGGTACAGCAAATCAACCGAGGGCTGAAAAAACCATGCCAGATACTCTGCTAGGCGGGATTGCGATCAACGAGATACTCGTCGACCCCAACGGTGCCAGCAACTTTGACACCGATGGCAACGGGGTTGCACGCGGCGCAGATGAATTTGTCGAGCTGATCAACCTTTCTGATACGGCCATCGACATTTCCGGGTTGCAGCTTTGGGATAGGGGCGCAGACAACTGGTTCACGTTTCCCCCCGGCACGGTTCTGGCGCCGGACGCGGTGGCGGTGGTGGTCCGGAACGTGCAAAACGGCGGCACTCTGCCCACGACCAGCGGCGACGATCTGGCGTTCGACGCCGATTTCGGCGGCGGTGTACTGAATAATGCAAGGGACAATGTCGTCGTCTACGATCCGGGCAGCGACGAGTACATTCAGGCGACGTATAACGGCGATAGCCTCGATGATCCGACCGGGCCGGGCTATGACGGATTTTCATCCACTGCGACCCGCGTCGGTGACAGCGAGGATTTCGGCAATGATCAGGATGGGTTGTCCATTCAGCGAAGCGCGGGCGGGTTCGTCAATGATGCCGGGCCAACCCCGGGGGCGGACAACGTCTGTTTTGCCTCGGGTACGTGTCTGAAAACGCCCGAAGGCTTTGTCCCGATTGAGCGCCTGCGCGCCGGCGATCTGGTCGAGACGGCCGATGATGGATTTCGCCCCATCCGCTGGCTGTTTTCGCGCAAGGTGAGCGTGGCCGATCTTGTGGCCAATCCCGGCCTCGCGCCGGTGCGCATCGATGCCGGATTTCCAACGCGCCGGGATGAGAGTGGCGCGTTGCGGGTTTCGCGTCAGCACCGCCTTCTGGTGCGAGGTCCGATCGCGCGACGTATGTTTGGCGCAAACGATATTCTGGTGCCAGCCAAGGATCTGTTGGGGCACGAGATGGTGTCTGTCGATGATGCGCTCGAGAGCTTTTATTACTTTCACGTTTTGCTCGATAAACACCAGATTTTGAATGCCAACGGGGTGGCGGCGGAAAGCCTGTTGTTAGGACCGCAGGCGTTGAGGGCGATGAGCGCGGACGCCAAGGCGGAACTGGCGGTCCTGTTTCCCAGCCGTGGCATGGCCATGCCGGATGTGATCCTCGATGCCTCGCGCCGGATCGTTCAGGGCGCGCGGGCGCGGGGGCTGGTCAAGCGGTACGTGAAAAATCGAAGGCCGCTTTTGGTGGAATTGTGATCATCTAGGCCCAGTCGCCTTCGAACCCATTGGGGATCATCAGGATATCCCGGTCGAGTGTTATGACATCCGTGCGCCCGCAAAACGCCATAGACAGATCAAGTTCCCGGTGGATCACTTCTAGGGCCTTTGCCACGCCGGCCTGACCCATGGCGCCGAGACCATACACGTAAGCGCGGCCTATATAGGTGCCCTTTGCCCCCATCGCGAGCGCCTTGAGCACGTCTTGGCCAGAGCGGATCCCACTATCAATATGCACCTCGATTTTATTGCCGACAGCCTCCAGAATGGCCGGTAGGGCGCGTATGGCGCTTAGCGCTCCATCAAGCTGTCGCCCGCCGTGGTTGGATACAATAATGGCGTCGGCGCCCACGTCCAGCGCGGCGACGGCATCGCGTGGATCGATGATCCCTTTAATGATGAGAGGTCCATCCCACATCTTGCGAAAGACCTTGATTCGTTCCCAGTCGAGCGCTTCATCAAACGCTTCTGCCGTCCAGGACGACAGCGACGTTGGATCGCTCACACCTTTGGCATGGCCCACAATATTGCCAAAAAACCGCCGTTTGGTGCCCAGCATCTCAAGGCCCCAAGGCACTTTAGTCATGAGGTTGATCATGTTGCGCAAGGTGGGTTTGGGCGGGGCGCTCAACCCGTTCTTGAGATCTTTGTGGCGCTGACCCAGCACCTGCAGATCCACGGTGATCACCGCCGCCGAACACTTCGCGGCCTTCGCGCGATCGAAAAGCCGCTGCATGAAATCGTCGTCCTTGAGGGTGTAAACCTGCATCCAGAAGGGTTTGGCGGTGTGTTCGGCCACATCCTCGATCGAGCAGATCGACATGGTCGAGAGCGTATAGGGCACGCCGAATTCTTCTGCGGCGCGGGCGGCCTTGATCTCGCCATCCGCGTTCTGCATGCCGGTCAGGCCCACCGGCGCCAGAGCCACGGGCATGGCCACATCCTGTCCGATCATCTGGGAGGCGGTGCTGCGCCCGGACATGTCGACGGCCACCCGCTGACGCAGGTAAAGCTGTTCGAAATCGCTTTTGTTTTCGCGAAAGGTCTGTTCGGACCACGACCCGCTTTCGGTGTAGTCGTAGAACATTTTTGGAACCCGCCGCCGGTA
>JBCCNY010000383.1:0-3251 GCA_039025595.1 Pseudomonadota bacterium
GCTATGAAATAGGACAGTTGTCTGCTGCGGGCGTTGTGTAGTGGTAAGACCTCAGCCTTCCAAGCTGATGACGCGGGTTCGATTCCCGCCGCCCGCTCCACAACTCTTTCTCCCAAAATCGAACGAAAGTTCCATTTCCAGCTCTGAACCAAGCTCTAACAATTTTAGATTTAATATAATTCGCTTGCTTTTGTCCTGAGTGATGGCCCACCGGTGCGCAGTTTTACACTGGCGCCACGTTTTAGGAGAGCGAACTCAACATTCGGGCGAGGCGCTCTAACAATCCGTCTGAGCGCGTCGGTCACACGTTTCCGAATTTATTTAAGACCCAATTCTATAAACTGGAGGGCGTTCTTCATAGAAGGCCGCCATGTTCTCTTCTAAGGCTTGACGCGAAGGGTGATCGCAGCCAATTTGCTCTACGATTTCGGCAATCTGATCGAATGTTCGCGTGTCCATTTCGACTGTGTTGACCGATAGGAAAGCCAACCTTAACCGCGCGGGCACGTCGGCCGAGGTGGTGCGAGTGGTTGGGGCGGAAGACCCGCGATAATGCCCCAACATGTTCGTATATTCGGTCCACGTGGTCGTCGTTTGTTGGATAGGCACAGTAGCCTCACCGCAATCACCGTGAACGACGACCCGAACTAGGGCGTAATTTGCGATTAGACGGGCAAAGCGGGTATCTTCTAGCGTGCGGGTGGCGATCGACGCGCTTGATCCCTGAAACGGTCCGGAGCTCAGTTGGACATCTCCCATTGCGCCGCCCACGTTGCGCGCGTTTTCCCTTAAAGCAAGCTCAGCGAGGTCGAAATCACCTTCCATGAAAGCCTGTAGAAGAGGTGTAACCTCGGGAGACCCAGAAAGAACCAAAGGGTTTTCCAGCAATTTGAAGGACGGCTGAAGGCGTTGCGCCGATTTGGCTAAGAGGAAATCATTCGCCTCGTCCACAATGCGCATCCGCTTCGTCGGAGCGCCCCAGCCTGCGCGGATCATGAAGTTCGAGATACGGCCGGAATAGGGCACCTGTACCTCGAAACTGATCACGTTTTTGCTTCCGTCATCCGCCACAACCTCCACAGAATAGAGGACGTCCGCCATTAACTGGCCTAACATTCGATGGATAAACCGGCCCTCTGTTGCTTTGTACCGCACGCCTTCGTAATCCGCCCAGGCGCGCGACACCCTGAAGACAGGATCAAAACCGCCGCTCCGAAAGAGCGAGAATTCCCTTGTTAACATGTACCAAGCGTCGAGGTCATCGCGGTTTTCGAGAAAAGTGCCATCTGGTCGGTCGCCCCAATCGTCGACGCCTCGACCGCTGAAAGTTGCATCAAAGTAATCGTAGCTTTCACGACCTCCATGCGCCTCAATGACTTCAAATGGCGTGTAGGTATCCGACCCCAGCAGGCTCTTGTCATGCTCAACGAGACGCGCCGCACGGATCCTGTCGCGTTCCGCGCTTTCGGCCCGGGCGATCGTGGCGGCAACTTCCTGATTATGGAAGTTCCTGATCGCAGCAACTTGGTTCCTGATCCTGTCTTGAACCCGCGAGATGCAGCCCGGATCGGCGGCGCATTGCCTTACTAGAGACTTTTCATAGTCCAGAACCTCCAGCATATCCCGTGAGCCAAGAAGCGGATAGCCTTCTAATTCTTGCGCGAGCGAGGCGATGTCGCTGGTGAGGTTTGCATGGCGGGTGCCAAGCTCGCGCGACGTGCACAAGAGCTGACGGGTCGGATGCAGTACGCCCGCGCAGTTAAAGCCAGGCGCGGCGGTGACAGCCTCGGGCGCCAAGGGCAGGAACAGAGAATCCCAAAAGGCAATGCGGTTATCGAGATGATCCACGATGCATTGAAAATCCCGCCGACATGGCCATTCAGCGGAAAGAGCGTCGTCGACGATTTCAAATTCAGCAGGTTGCCGGAATAGGGCCGCGGCGGCGGCCTCAACGCGCTGTTCCAGCTTGACCTTGACGACCGGATCTTCACAGAGGCGACGATCAGAGGGCAAAACACAATCGGGGTTTGACACGATCCGCTTTGCCTTTTGCATCGCCGCATCGCTAAATGTGCGCTCCACCGCTTCTTCAGCGGTTTGCGCCACCACTTGCGCCGAGGGCGGGCAATCTGTCTGCAACCGCGAGATGAACTCCGGCAGACCCGCCGCCCTCATGTTTCGAGCTCGCCAATCACCGCCGACCTCGCGGATCTCAGTGCCCCGGCCAAAGACAAAATTCTGCACGAGGGGGCTCGAAATCTCTAGATCCATGGCGAATGCACTCTCGCCGATCTTGCGCATTTCATAAGAACGCGCACCCGTCAGAGGAAAGCGCACAACCATCTTGGTGTCACTCCGGTCTGGTCCCGGCACAACATCGAGCGGAGGGTCGACGGTTAGCCGCACAGTTCGAGCCTTCGCTCCGCAAGAGAACTTCAAACCGATCCCTTCGCTGATTGTAAAGGCAAAGACTTGCCCCAGATCATCGGCGGCAATCTCGCGCCAAAGACCCGTATCACCTTTATGTCCGTTTCGATCTGCCCGGTCCGAGTGGGCACCGGCATTCACCGGCGTCCCGACTGTGATTTCCACAACCGCAATTGCGGCAAGAGAGTCGCTGCTCGCGTGATACCGCAGCTCGTACTTGCCTGGCCGAAGACCCTTGAACGTGAACTCTCCCGATGTCTGCTTGTTTGTATAGAAATACTCTTGGTACGCATTTCCCGCAGATCCGGCCTCGACAATTGTCAGCCAAGGATTGGGTCCCGGCAACGGATCATTGAACGACACTTCAATTGCTGCGCCCAAAGCCACGTCGCTTTCCACATTGAGTGTGAGCGCTTGAGCCTCCGCTTCCTGACCTTGATCGGTGTCAGTTTGCGGGGCACGTATCTGATCTTGATCTGCCGTCGAAAGGATCGAGATCGGCGCCACGGCCATCGGGGCAGACGAGCTTTCGGACGTGTGAAAGCGCACCTCGTAATCACCAGGAGCCAAGGTGTTGAAACTGAATTCGCCCGATACTTGACCTCTCGTGTAAAAGTACTGCCCATAGGCGGCTCCGGGCGCATCCTTTGCGACCAGTGTCACCCAGGGACTTGGCCCCGGAAACGGATCGGTAAACTTGACGTTGATTTCGCCGCCTTTCTCGATTTCGACAGAGACGTCAAGAGTGGGCGCAGAGGCTTCTTCATCGGCGCTCGCGCGGAATATGTCAGGCTCGGGTTGGTCAAAAGAAAGCGTATTAGGCA
>JBCCNY010000384.1:0-3238 GCA_039025595.1 Pseudomonadota bacterium
AGATCGTCCTGACCCGCCAGCCACTCCAAAACCATCAGTGCCAGGGTCTCGGCGACTTCTTGCTTGCGCTCCAACTTGCTTAATTCCGATCAAGGTTTCCTTAACTTAATCGGTTGATAGTTTTTGCACTGAAATAAGCAAATCAGAAAGGCTTTCGGGAATGCCGGTAAAGGTACTGATCATTGACGATGTGGCGGCTAATCGCATTGTCCTCAAGGTCAAGATCGCCGCGGCATCCTATGAGGTTTTTCAGGCCGGATCTGCCACGGAAGCGCTTGATATTGCACAGCGCGAGACACCCGACATTTTCGTGGTTTCCACCGAACTGGATGGCCAGTGTTCCACTGATCTAATCCGGACACTCTGTGCGGCACCAGATCACATCCCCGCAAACGTTATCGCGCTGAGCGAAAGAGCCTGTCCACAGACGCGCGTCAAATTCATGCAGGCGGGCGTGCTCGATGTTCTGACCAAACCGCTGTGCGAAGAGCTCTTTCTCGCGCGACTACGCAGTGTCTCTCGACACCGCCATGAAAGGGAAGACCTGGCGTTGACATCGGACACGGCAGATGCACTGGGTTTTGACGAGGCGGCACGACCATTCGCAGCGCGCGGCCGTGTACGGGCGCTTGATCCTGGGACAGATACGGATCGGTCGATGTTGCAAGCCATGGTCGCGCATACCCGGCATAATTTTGGATTTTGTGCATCCGGCGCCAAGGGGGATGTCGCGGTTGAAAAAGGTGAGCCCGATGTGATGCTCGTTGTGATTGCGGACGATGAGAACGAGGCCGGTCTGACTCAATTGGCCGAACTTCGCCTCGCGGACACGACCCGACACGCCCGGTTGATCGCCGTTCTTAACGACCCGGGAACTGCGCTCGCCGGCCGGGCGCTTGATGTCGGGGCCGATGACGTCATGGGCCGCGCCGCTCTTCCTGAAGAGGTCGACATCCGCATCAATACCCAGCTACACAGCAAACAGGACGAAGACGGCCTCAGACGCAGGCTCCAAAACAGTATTGAGGCGGCCATCACTGACCCTCTGACCGGTCTCTACAATCGTCGCTACGCTTTATCGGCGCTCGGACGCCTGATCGAGACGGTTACACGCGACGGCGGAACACTTGCCGTCATGGTCGCCGATCTGGATCATTTCAAACTCGTCAATGACACCTACGGGCACAGCGCGGGGGATATTGCTCTTAAATGCGTGGCCGATCAGCTACGCGATACACTTGGCTCAGGAGCTATCGTTTCGCGTCTTGGAGGTGAGGAATTCCTGATCGTTTTGCCGAAGGCCGACAGTCACGCTGCGCGGCTGGCCGCAGATCTCTTGCGACTGAAGGTTCGGGATACGGATATTTTCGTGCCCGGTCGCAACGAGCCCATACACGTCACAATCAGTATCGGCGTAACAGTCGCGCAAGCCAGCGGGAGGGACGCGCGACCGTCCGTCGAAGTTTTGCTCGGCGAGGCGGATCAAGCACTCTATCACTCGAAATCCGACGGTCGCGACACGGTGCGTTTCAATCATTCAAGCGCAGCTTGAACATCATTCAAGTAATCGTGCGCCGGGTGGAGACCCGCAGTACGTCTACCGCCGGGTGGAGACCTGCAGAACGTCTACGGATTTTCTGAGATGAAACTCAAAGCTCTTGTCACGGACGCATATCTTGCAGCAGCTCTTCGAGGCGCACAGAATAGGCGGTTCGTTTCGCTGCATCAAGGCTTGAGAGATGTGCCACCAACGCGGCCCGCGCGACGGAAATCGGCCCCATCATTTGCGACTGAATTTCTATGAGCTGGCCCTCAAGTGCGGCCGCCGTGTAATCGGGTGCCTGCATCAGATCCACCAGCGCCATGATCTCGGCGCGCAAGCTCTCCTGATACTCGGGTTCGGAGCGCAAGGCCCGTCGAACCTCGCGCCCCAGGGCGCGCCTTTCCTCTTTGGGAAGCGCGTCGGTGATAACATTCGCAATTGCGCCGCGCGCCCCGTCTTTGCGCGCCTGAGGTTTTCCTTGGTGGTTAAGAGCTGCCCCGGCAAGCGCGCCGACAACCAAGAGATTAGCGGCAAGCGAGACCACGAGCGTGATCTTCATCCAGCGCGGTGCACGACGCGTTTTCGGGTCCGGATTGCTCACGGGGTCGTTCATTCTACGTCCTCCGCCGTCAACGCGTCTGCGGGGTTCTCAAAAACCGAAGACTCGGATGCGAGACCGAAAGCGGTTAGGTCTCCCCAATCGCCAAAGCCTGTCCCCGCGTCGGAGACAACGAAAATCCCGCTCGTCGCCACAGGGCTTTGCGGCAGCGCGCCAATCCAGATGCCGGTGCCGGCCGCCGCGACAAAACCAGCTGTGACGGGCCAACCGCCAAGCGCGCGCAGCGGAGCATGCGGCAACCCCAAGCGCGCAACCGCCCTCGTCCAACGCTGCAGGAACGGGGCAGATTGAGTGTCTCCCGCCGAGGCAACGCCCGGCGTCTGAGCGATCTGTTCTTGCTCTGCCGCTTCAAGCACACGCGCCAGAAGATCGCTATCCGGTGTCTCCGGATTGGACCGGGCAGCGCGAAAGAAGCTCTCTAGGCTGTCGTCGTTTGGTCTTCCGGTCATTGCAAATATCCCAGTTCATCTTGTTTGGGCGTGAGAACAGCTGCGAGTGTCCGTTTGCCCCGCGCCAGCAAGCTTTCCACAGCTTCGACGCTAATCTCCATGATGTCGGCAATCTCCGGATTGCCAAGTTCTTCGATATGTCGCAGCACCACGGCCTGACGCTGTCGCTCTGGTAAAGTCACCAGCGCCTCTTGCAAGGCGCGCGTCCGCGCGGTCGCTTGCAGCATATCCGGCACGCTCGGATTTGGATCTGCCGGTTCGCCCGCTTCATCGAGCGACGCGACGCGACCAGACTTGCGCAATCTGTCGGTGCACAGATTGGCGACCACCCGATAGAGCCAGGTCGAGACTTTCGCCGTGCCGGGCTTCCAGTCCGGCGCTATGCGCCAAAGACGCAACATCGCCTCTTGGGCGACATCTTCGGCCTCGGCGCGCTGTCCCAACAGACGAAAGGCATGCCGCAACGCCAAAGGCGTAAGTCGCAACGTCAAAAGACGCGCGGCAGCCCTGTCGCCCCGGGCAAAACGCTCCAGCAACTCATCATCGGATAAGTCTGCTTCGGCATCGAACGGCATATCCATCTCTCCGCGCACTTAGCGGGCCTTTCGCGCTAATGTCCAAAGTCGC
>JBCCNY010000385.1:0-3192 GCA_039025595.1 Pseudomonadota bacterium
ATGATCGTCTCAACGGTGCGCAGTTTCGTTGAAAACGAAATCTACCCTCATGAAGCCGAGGTCGACCGAACCGGTGAGGTTCCGCAAGAGGTTGCAAACGAGATCAAGCGCAAGACGATCGAATTGGGATTCTATGCCTGCAATTTCCCCGAAGAGGTGGGCGCGGCGGGCCTGTCGCATCTCGACTTTGCCCTTGTCGAGCGGGAATTGGGACGCGGGTCCATGGCGCTGACACATTTCTTTGGCCGGCCGCAGAACATATTGATGGCCTGCGAGGGGGAACAACGCGAGCGCTATCTGTTGCCGGCTGTTCGTGGCGAGCTCATGGACGCCTTGGCGATGACGGAACCAGATGCCGGATCCGACGTCAGGGGGATGAAATGTACGGCCCATCGAGATGGCGGTGATTGGGTCGTGAATGGCACAAAACACTTCATTTCTGGCGCAGAACACGCTGATTTCGTGATTGTGTTTATCGCCACGGGCGAGGACATGACGGACCGAGGGCCAAAGAAACGGATCACCACGTTTCTCGTCGATCGCGGCACACCCGGATTCACTATCCGACACGGCTACAACTCGGTAAGCCATCGTGGTTACAAGAACATGATCCTTGAATTCGACGATTGCCGCCTGTCTGACGCACAGGTTTTGGGGGAAGTCGATGGCGGCTTTGCCGTTATGAACGAGTGGCTCTACGCCACCCGCATCACGGTCGCAACCATGAGCGTCGGCCGGGCGCGGCGCTGTTTTGACATGGCACTGCACTACGCGGCGGAGCGTAAGCAGTTCGGCCAGAAGATCGGAAAGTTTCAGGGCGTCAGCTTTCAGATCGCGAACATGATCACGGAGATTGATGCCGCAGACTGGTTAACTCTCGCGTCAGCGTGGCGGTTGGACCAGGGATTACCCGCAAATAGAGAGATCGCTTCGGCCAAGGTCTACGCCTCGGAGATGCTTGCAAGGGTGACAGACTCGACACTGCAAATCTATGGCGGCATGGGTTTGATGGACGACTTCCCGATCGAGCGGTTCTGGCGTGATGCGCGGGTTGAGCGCATATGGGACGGCACCTCTGAGATACAACGTCATATAATCAGCCGAGACTTGCTGCGACCACTTGGAGCGTGAATCCGATGTCAAGTCCAACACCAACCCTGCCTTCGGCGAGGATATTTTTCGCAAGAAGAAGCAAGGACCCGTTAACCCAAAAATGTCAGTTTCGAGTTGCGGTACAGGCGGGGACGCCGATGACCGCGCAAGGAGAAGACCGTGAGGTCACTGTTGGGAAGGGAGACAATTTGCTCTCTTCCCTTCTTCTTGCGAAAAATATCCTCGCCGAAGGCATCCGAACTCTTTTTTGTCGCGCCCGCTCAAATGCGTGATCTGTCTCGCCTGTTGCAGCCAAAATCCATCGCTGTGATCGGTGGTGGTTTTTGGGGCAACTCCGTGGTCGAACAATGCCTCAAAATGGACTTCGAAGGTGCGATCTGGCCCGTGCATCCCAAGAAAGCGAGCATAGCCGGTCAGCACACCTTCGCTCGTCTCGAAGATCTTCCGCAAGCGCCTGATGCCGTCTTCATTGGCGTAAATCGCTACCTGACGATTGAGACGGTGGACTTGCTTCGAGAGATGGAGGCCGGAGGTGCAGTTTGTTTTGCATCGGGTTTTCGCGAGGCACAAAGCGAGACGGGAGATGGCGCGGATCTTCAAGAAGCTTTGCTGAACGCAGCGGGCGGGATGCCCATAATTGGACCCAATTGCTATGGGTTCATCAATTACCTTGATGGCGCGCTGCTTTGGCCGGATCAGCATGGCGGCGAACGTGTCGAACGTGGGGTCGCCATCCTGACCCAAAGCTCGAACATCGCCATCAATTTAACGATGCAGCGACGTGGCCTGCCCCTCGCTTATGTTGCAACGGCAGGTAATCAGGCCCAGATCGGCGGCGCAGAAATCGCCTCTGCTTTTCTGAACGACCCCCGTGTCACGGCTCTGGGATTGCATATCGAAGGGATTGGAGATCTTCGCGCCTTCGAGACGATGGCTGCCCTGGCACGGACTTTGGGCAAACCCATTGTTGCCCTCAAGGCAGGTAAATCGGAACAGGCGCAGGCAGCGGCAGTATCGCACACTGCATCTCTCGCAGGCAGCGACGCGGGCGCAAGAGCCCTGCTTCGCCGTTTGGGCATCGCGCAGGTTGATAGTCTGCCAGCATTTCTGGAAACGCTTAAACTACTGCATTTTTGCGGCCCGCTGCGAAGAGCAAGTGTCGCATCAATGTCATGCTCCGGCGGCGAAGCAAGCCTCGTGGCGGATGCTGCGGAGAACCGCTCAATCACTTTTCCGCCCCTGAGCAAGGCGCAAACCGGTGCGCTGCGCTCGGTTCTGGGTCCGATGGTCGCGCTCAGCAATCCTCTCGATTATCATACCTTTATTTGGAACAATCCAGACCGCATGGCGCGGACTTTCACGGCGATGCTGGAGGGCGATGCGGCCATCGGCTGCCTCATCGCTGACTTCCCACGCGCGGACCGTTGCGACCCGGCCGCTTGGGACTGCGTGATCGATGCGGGAAGAGCCGTCGCGATTGCATCGGATACGCCTTTGGCTTTGGTCGCAACATTGCCTGAAACCCTGTCCGAGGATACACTCAAGCGCGCGACCGAGGCCGGCATTCTCGCCATGCAAGGGCTTGATGATACGCTGACCGCGATCGAAAGTGCCGCGTTTTTAGGACGCGCGTGTATTGAACCGGAACCCATCCTCTTGCCCGGCTCTCCACAAGACACGGAGGTACTGAACGAGGCGCGAGCCAAGGACATGCTAAACGCCGCCTGCGTTCCAGTTCCGGCATCCAGACGTGCCAAAAGCCGGCAAGAACTGGCCATGGCCGCGAGAGAGCTGACCGCGCCTCTGGTGCTCAAAGCTGAGGGGCTCGCGCATAAAACAGAGTCTGGCGGCGTTGCACTGAACTTGTTTGATATTGACGCGATAACGGCAGCAGCAGCAACAATGCCGACGGATAGCTTTCTTTTGGAAGAAATGGTTGACGATCGCGTAGCCGAGCTTCTGGTCGGTGTTTTGCGCGATCCAGCCCACGGGTTTGTCCTCACACTGGGCGCAGGCGGTGTGTTGACGGAAATCCTTGCGGATACGACCTCGATACTCTTGCCCGCTCATTCGGAAGAA
>JBCCNY010000386.1:0-3183 GCA_039025595.1 Pseudomonadota bacterium
ATCCGGGCAATCAGCTCATCCGGCTTGCCTTCGGTCATTTCGATTTTGATGCCGGTCATATCCGTGAAATCGGACAGGAGCCGAACGTCTGTATCGTAGTGACGCGAGGTGTAAAGGTTCAGGACCTCTTCGGAATATGCGGCCGTTCCTGCGAGCAGGCTGGCCGTAACCGCCAGACCTGTCAGTTTATCTATCGAAGGCATTAATGATCTCCCTTGCCTTAAGTCTAGATGCACTCGATGACCTACTCTTTCACTCGGGAATTTCAACTCGGCAGAGGGTTTTTTTCGGGTAAACGCGCGCGAATTGAGCAGTTTATCCTCTAGGTTGAAAAAATCTAGCTGTGTTCTTCCTCTGACACTTCTGCCATCGCCCGGTTATACGCGCGCAGTGCATCGACGTGAAAGAGCGCCCCCACCAGATCAGGTCGCATGTCTTTACCCGCTAACTTCACAACTGGCAGTAGCGCGGCGCCGGTCCTTTCAAAAATTGGCATGGCATCCTTAAGGGTTGCCGAGGCATCGATGTAGATCCCGTCTTCGATATGACGCCAACACTGGTCTTCATCCGCTGCGTTCTCGTGATCACGCGGGCGCATCACCCGCGACACCAAATAGATCGAGAGCAGGTATGCATGCGGCCCAGCTGCCAGATGTACACCCCGCCGCTCCAATTGGGTCAGGAAAAACGAACGAGTCACCAGTTTCGAGCCTAGCGCTGTCGATGTTGAAACCGCGACCATCACCGCGATCCCGATCTGCCAATCTCCGGTGAGTTCAAAGACAATCAAAGTGGTTGAAATCGGCGCGCCTAGAACGGCTGCGGCCACGGCCCCCATGCCTGCTAACGCATAGACCATTGGGGTTCCCGAGATGTCGGGCAATAGCCCGGTTGCGATCAATCCGAAAGCCAACCCGGTCAACGCGCCGATCATCAGGGACGGCGAGAACACACCACCGCCCATCCGGCCGCCTATCGTGATTGCGGCCGCCACCACCTTGATCGCAGCAAAGACAATCGCCTCGTGGAGCAAGACTTGGCCAGTGAGGGCGGCGCGCGTTGTCTCATAGCCCACGCCGATGATATGCGGAAACCAGATGGCGATGCCGCCCAGCATGGCGCCCGCGATCGCTGGACGCAGCCACCGTGGCAAGGCTAACCGGGTCTGCATCCGGTTGGCGATATCCTCCGCGAAGAGCGTGCCGCGCATGAAGATGGCGGCAACCCCGCCGCAGAGGAGGCCGAGCAGCAAGAACGCCGGTAACTCCACGTAGAATTCCAACAGGCTGGCCATAGGCAGCTGAAATTCCGCGACATCCCCGAATTCAAGCCGACTGATCACCGTCCCGGCGACGGACGCGATCACAATCGGTGCGAAGGCATGGAGCGCGAAGTGGCGCAAGACCACTTCGAGTGCGAAAAGCGCGCCCGCAATCGGTGCGTTGAAAGACGCAGAGACCGCGGCAGCAACGGCACAGCCCAACAGGTCTCGCGCCGTGATGCCATTGGCACCCATCTTATCACTGACCCATGTGGCAATAACACCGGCGAGGTGCACCACCGGACCTTCACGACCAGATGAACCGCCCGTGCTCAGAGTGATGAGCGACGCAGCCGCCGAGGCAAGACCCGCACGTTTTTCAACACGCCCATTGTTGAGCGCGGCCCCCTCGATCACATCGGCCACGGATCGGACGCGGCCATCATAGGTGAAATGGTGAAGGATCAAGCCCACGACGAGGCCACCGAGGATTGGCACAATCAGCAACCAGTACCACGGCAAATTCGACGCCCAGGTGTGGATCGTTGCGGCATCGTCAGCTCGATAGACCGTTTCCTGCAAGAGGTAGATACCCTTGCGAAACAACAGGGCAACAAAGCCTGAGGCGACCCCAATCAAAAGCGCAATGAACCAGAATTGAAGCTGGCTCGGCCCTTTTTCGCGCATCAAATGCCATGTCCGTCGGAACCTACGGGTCAAAGGGATCTGCAATCGACGCAGCGAAAGACCATGCCGCCTACTCGTTTTGACATCAGAGCGATTGTCTTGAGGCGACACAGTCATGGGAATAACCCAAACGCGCGATGTGACGCTTTCCCCCCCGCACGACTTGCCTTAGGTTGCTTCCGCAGAGTGGCAGGGAAAAAGAACATGGCAATCAACGCTGCTGTTACGGAGATTGATGCAATTTTAGGCCAGAGGGTGAGTGTCTCCAAGCCCGATCTGTATCAACACGGTCTGAGTGAGACACATTTCCCACCCACGCCGCCAGATGCCGTGGTATATCCGGAAACAACCGAAGAAGTGGCGGGTATTGTGCGTGTCTGCGCGCGCCATCAGATACCAGTCATCGGATGGGGCACGGGCACCTCTCTGGAGGGCCAAACGCAGGCTGTCGAGGGTGGCGTCTGCGTCGATTTTAGTCGGATGAACAAGATCCTGGCGATCGCCCAGGGCGATATGGATGCGCGCTTGCAACCTGGCGTTACCCGGGAGGCGCTCAATGATCACCTGCGCGCGACAGGTCTCTTCTTTCCCGTCGACCCGGGGGCGAATGCCTCTTTGGGTGGAATGGCCTCCACCCGAGCAAGCGGGACCACCGCCGTCCGCTACGGAACGATGCGCGACAATGTGCTGGGCCTAGAGATCGTAACGGCACAGGGCGACATCCTACGAACTGGCACCCGCGCGCGCAAAAGCGCGGCAGGCTATGACCTCACCGCGCTTTTCGTGGGTGCTGAGGGCACGCTCGGGCTAATCACCGAACTCACCTTGCGGCTTCAGGGGATCCCTGAGGCAATTTCCGCGGCCGTCTGCGCATTTGATTCTGTCGAAGCGGCGGTAGAAACGGCCATGGCAACGGTCCAGCTTGGCGTGCCAATGGCGCGGATCGAATTGATGGACACGCAGAGCGTAGAGGCCGTAAACGCTCACGCTGGTTCGGACTTCCCCGCCTGCCCGCATCTGTTTTTGGAATTTCACGGAACTGAGGCGGGGGTTGCGGAACAAGTTGACGCATTCGGTGCGCTGGCTCAGGATTTCGGGGGCAAAGGGTTCGATTGGGCACGCCGTACCGAAGACCGAAATGCGCTCTGGGCCATGCGCCACAACGCCTATCATGCCATCACCGCCGCGCGTCCCGGCACCAAGGCCTTGGTGACGGATCTCTGCGTGCCGATCTC
>JBCCNY010000387.1:0-3181 GCA_039025595.1 Pseudomonadota bacterium
CGTCACGGTTGCATAGGCCGAGGCAGAGACGAAGAACATCACGATGAATTCGTTAAAGCTGAGCACGAGCACGAAGAAAAAGCCCGAGATCGTATAGGGCACCGTCTGCGGCGCCACGACGGTGCGGAAGGTCACCGCTTCTGTCGCGCCCATAGTGGCTGCGGCATCCAGATGCGCCCGATCGATGCTTTGCAATCCGATGGAGATCGTCACCAGCGGCAGCGCCATCAGCAAAACCGCGTGGCTGACAATTCCCGCCCAGATCGCCCCAAGCCCGCCGAGAAAACCCCAGTAAAAGCCGAGCCCCACGCCAAAGACGATGGGCGGCACGGCAAAGGGCAATGAGCCCAACCCCGCCAGCACGCGAGACAGCGGCGAGTTTTGTGACCAGAGCAGATAGGCGATCGGCCAGGCCAGCAGCACGGCAAGCGAGGCCGCGCCCACCGCGACGATGATCGAATTCATCAGCGCCTCGGTCCAGATCGGCTCTGAGATGAAAAACTCGCCAAACCGTGCCAAGGTCGGATCCTGCGGGGGAAAGAACATCGATCGTCCGCCATTGAGCGCCGCGCCCGAGACCACAACGATCGGCAGTGCCAGCACCAGGGCCGAGAGCGTCATGAAGAGGTGGCCCGCGATCTTCATGCCCGCTTCTCTGCCCATTGGTTCAGCTTGTGTCCCAAAACCAGACAGAACGAGGCCGAGACCAACAGGATCACCGCTTGGGTCGCGCCAAAGGGCGCGTTGAGGTTGGCCCCGCGCACATTGGAGTAAATCGCCACCGCCGTGGTGTGTTTGGAGGGGTCGGCAAAGACGGTGACGGCCACATAGGTGCCTAGCAGAAAGACGAATAACAGGAGCGTCGTGCCAAAGAGCGGCAGGCGCACCGAGGGCAGAACAACCGTGCGGATGACCTGCCAGTTACTGGCCCCCATGGTCCGTGCGGCTTCGCGCAAGCTGGGATCAAGACGCGAGAGCGGTGGGTAGAGCAGGATCACGGCGTAAGGCCAGACGAGATAGCTCATCGTCAGGATCGTGGCGAAATCAGAGGTCTTGAATTTCACGTTCCGGGGATTGGCGAGGCCCCAATCCCTGAGCGTCTGAAACCAGCCCACATCTTTTAGCCACTGGGTCAGCCCGGTCGATTTAAAGAGCGCTGGCAGCCCTGAATTGTTCGATAGCAGGATGTCCCAGCCCATCACGATGAAAACCTCGGAGAGCGAGAGGGACGACAGGATGAAAACCAGCCACATCGCCTGCGCCCGGCGCGTCAGACGCGTGAGCAACAAGGTGAACGGCAGAGCGGTCAGCACTGCAATGCAGGACGCGATGACCGCGTACCAGAACGAGTAGCCCAGTTGCTGGAGGTAGAGAAAGGTCACATCGTTGGGCCACATGGCGCCGACGAAAAAGCGCTGGTAATTCTCGAAGGTGAAATCCCAGACCCAGGCCGCCCCCTCGATCTTGCGTCCGAAGGATATCGCAAAGACCAGCACGAAGGGCACGACGCAGAGCCCCAATGTCATCAGCGCAAGACCCCAACGCAGGAGCGTGCCTCGGCTGATCATCGGTTTGCGTGCCGCATCTTTGGTACGGCTCAGCCCGATATCTTGTACGAGGCTCATTGCGCGGCAACCAGGCTCTGATGCGGTTGATCTACGGCAAAGACCAGAAGTGCGTCCGGAGGCAGCCAGAGTTTCGGCGTGTCGCCGACCTTGTACGTCCGGGAATTCTCACCCATCGCGTATTCCACGACCATGACCCCCACGGGCGTATCGAGGTGATATTCCCGCACCGGGCCCAGATCGCGCACGAAGGTGACTTTAGAGGAGACTGTATTACCCTCGGCCGCATGATCGAGGGCGGCGCGTTCGGGGCGGATCGCCACCTGAACCGCAGAACCGGGGTGAAACTCCGCCTTGGTCTCCAGCATCACATCGCCTGCACGCACCCCGCCCGGTCCAGCCACGGCGTCAAAGAAGTTCGCTTTCCCGATAAAGCCCGCGACAAAGGCATTGGCTGGTTGATGGTATATCTCCTGAGGCGTGCCCACTTGTTCAACGCGACCGGCGGACATGACCACAATGCGATCTGCCATAGTCATTGCCTCGCGTTGATCATGGGTCACCACGATTGTTGTAATGCCCAAGCGCTGTTGGAGCAGGCGCAATTCCACCTGCATATCCTCTCGAAGCTTGGCATCGAGCGCGGACATCGGCTCGTCCAACA
Organism: Pseudomonadota bacterium; assembly: GCA_039025595.1. GTDB lineage: Bacteria > Pseudomonadota > Alphaproteobacteria > Rhodobacterales > Rhodobacteraceae > Roseovarius. Next base: position 2,230 of record JBCCNY010000387.1, read on the forward strand.
AGAACACTTCCGGCTCCTGCGCCAGGGCCCGGGCAATTGCCACGCGCTGGCGCTGGCCACCGGACAGCTCGCCGATCCGCCGCCCAGCGAAGGCACCAAGCTGCACCAGATCCAGAAGACTGCGCGCTTTCGTCTCCGCCTCTGTTCGACCGACGCCAGAAATCGTCAGCGAATAGGTCACATTTCCGAGCACCGTCAAATGCGGAAAGAGCGCAAAGCTCTGAAATACCATGCCGAATTTACGTTTATGCGCGGGCAGTTCCGTGATGTCCCGCCCGCGTAGGGTCAGCGCACCGGAGGACGGATCCTCTAGCCCTGCGATCATCCTCAGCAATGTTGTCTTGCCACATCCCGATGGCCCCAAAAGCGCCGTTAACTGCCCATCGGCAAGCGTCAGATCGGTGGGGTAGACAGCGCGAACGCTGCCATAGCTTTTTGAGACACCTTCGAGAACGAGGCCCGACATGAGGTCTACGCCTCGGCCAGCATCTTATCCCAAGCCTCTTTGATGAAGGTTTCCTTGTCGAGATAGGCCTCATAGGCAGGCTTGATCGACGGCGTGCCGGAGACGAAGGAAAATTCCTCATCCGTGAGATCGGTCTTGGATTGATCAACCAAAGGTGCTGTGCCGATCTTGCGGCTCATCAGGGCCTGTGTGGCCGGGTCGGACGAAAAGTTGATGAATTCGGCTGCTTCATCGGCCTTTTCAGAGATAGCCGAGAGGCACCAGGAGCCGTAATCCTGTGGGTTGCCTTCCTTGGGGAAGACCGCCTGGATCGGAAAGCCGTCCGCCGCCATCAGGTTTGCCACGTCGAGGTAATACTGCCCGCCGATGATGTCGCCGTTTTTCATCGACTGTTCCATCTGGCTTTCAGCCGACCACCACAACGCCACGTTTGGCCGGATCTCTGCCGCCTTTTCGATCAGCGCCAGAATGCCATCCTCGGTGGCA
>JBCCNY010000388.1:0-3177 GCA_039025595.1 Pseudomonadota bacterium
GACGCTGCAATATCATCGACCCAAGTCTGTTCAATCTCCAGTGGCAAAAGGTCAGGATCGGGGAAGTAGCGATAGTCATGCGCCTCTTCCTTGGATCGCATCGAGCGCGTCTCGCCCTTGTCGGGATCATACAACCGGGTTTCCTGTTCCACCGCGCCGCCAGCCTCGACAATCGCGATCTGGCGGCGCGCCTCGTAGTCGATGGCTTGCTGGATGAAGCGCATGGAGTTCATGTTCTTGATCTCGCAGCGTGTGCCGAGATGGCTGAAATCCTGTGTCTCCTGGTACTTTTCATAGGCGCCGGGCAGACAGATCGACACATTCACATCGGCGCGAAGATTGCCGTTTTGCATATTGCCATCGCACGTGCCCAGATAGCGCAGGATTTGCCGGAGTTTTGCCAGATAGGCCGCCGCCTCTTCGGGGCCGCGGATGTCGGGGCGGCTGACGATCTCCATCAGACAAACACCGGTGCGGTTGAGATCGACAAACGACATATGCGGATCCATGTCATGGATCGATTTACCGGCATCCTGTTCCATGTGAATGCGTTCGATCCGCACCATGCGCGCAATGCCGGGGGCCATATCGACCAGCACCTCGCCCTCGCCCACAATAGGGTGATAAAGCTGGCTGATCTGATACCCCTGAGGCAGGTCTGGATAGAAATAGTTCTTACGGTCAAAGGCGGATTGAAGATTGATCTGCGCCTTAAGCCCCAACCCGGTTCGCACTGTCTGGGCGACGCAAAATTCGTTGATGACGGGCAACATACCCGGCATTGCGGCATCCACGAACGACACGTTTGCGTTGGGCTCTGATCCAAAGGCGGTGGAGGCGCCCGAGAAGAGCTTCGCCTCGGAGGCCACCTGCGCATGAACCTCCATTCCAATGACCAATTCCCAGTCTTGTTTCGCACCAGCGATAACTTTGGGTGCGGGCGTTTCAAAGGTGAGGTCAAGCATCGGCATCTCTCCTGGTGCGCGCAACGGGTGATAGTTCAGCGCATCCTCGCGTGCAAGGCGTGAGCGGTCACAATGGATCGATAGGCAAGCGTCTCATGCTGGCTTGCCTTTTGGGGCGTCCTTGGTGATGAAAATCTGATGAGTGCGAGACGCGCGATGTGCCGGGCATGTGGTGTCTCATCCCCGCAGCGTGAACCTCCCGGTTGGTTTTCCGCCGGCGAGTGTGATCTCGCCATGCGCCACGATGTCCTCTGCCAGGCGCGCCGCGATCACGCGCAAAGCGGTCTGGCGGCCCTTCGATGCGAGGGCCCGGCGCGCCGGTAGCCGACGGGGCAAACGCGGCGCCAAAATTGCTTGTGACCAGATTAACGGATGTAGTTCGCTGAGATGAAAGCGCAGGATGTGATCGACGAAGTCGTGAATCTGTGACCGAGCCTTGGCCGCATGCGGTGCGGTCGGCAGGTCGCTGCGAGGGCGCATGGTGATCGCGCAGAAGGCAGCCAGCAGATTGGTGGTATGAAGGTTCTCCGTTCGCGCCAGAATATCGCGCAGACCCTCGATGAAAAGCTCGGGATCGATAAGATCCAGCGTCACCGGATTGATGGCAAGCGCGTCCATGTAGACCCAGACATAGCCACCGGACCCCCAACGCTCTTCGAGTTGAACGGCCATCCTGCGGGCCGCCACTTCGATGGCCGTGGGACCACCACCCGGCGCGAAAAGAAGCTGACGGCCAAAGGTGCGCATGTGACGATGGGCGCCCGGCTCTAATGCGATTAGGTCTTCATAGAGTTCAGTGATCCTTTGAGCGGGCTGTCTCTTGGCAAAGGCGAGATCGGCCATTGCCGCCCCGAGGCAAGGTGTTAGGTGGGCCATGCTACGAAACGGCTCCAGAATGTCCGAGGCCTTAGAGATAAGAGACGCAACATGCTCTGCTGTCTCCTTCGGGTCACGAAGATCCGCGAGCCGTTGCCATGCCCTTGCAATGTCAAGATGCGCCAAAGCGACGATTGTTGCCGTGGGATAATCGCTCGGATAGTCTCGCAAGACGCTTGCCAGATCCGTCAGCCAGTCCGGATTGGGCGTCATCAGATCATACAAGGCGTCTTCCGCAGCAGCGACCACATCGCTTCGCGCACCCTCCGCCAGTAAAAGAGCGGTGGGCTCTCCTCCAAGCGTGGTACGCCGTGCGTGATCGGCGGCTCGCATGGCCTCGGACAGATCTTCCCATGCGTCGCGCCGCGCCAGCTTTTGACCGCGGTCGTAATGCCTTGTTCGAGCGAGTTCTTCGTCTGAAACAGGCATTATTGGCACCCGTACGTGATGCGCCAGTTTGTCTATTTCTTCCGTGGTGTGGCGGGAACCGGTACGCTTCAACGCAAGTCGTGTGCCTAGATTGGACAGCCACGGACGCTGCATGAGGCCGGATTTACGGGGTAAACTCATTTACAAAGAACTCGTTACTTACAATTTGAGTGTCTCAAGATAACTTGACGAAAAAGCGGCGCCGTTACGTTCAGACCGGGGAAATCCGCCGATCCCTTTGAAAGGGATTGTTTTTTTCTTGAAATCTGGGCATCCACGCTTGGTGAAGTGCGCTGCTGTTCTATTCTCTATTATGTGTCTTGTCGCTCCGGCGGCAGCCCTTGATTCCGTGGATCAAAGTGCTCTGCCTCAGACATCTATGCAACTTGCCGCAACCCCGGAAACGCTGCCGCGTACCCGGTGGGAGCATGTGCGCGGCTCAGAGATCTGGACGATAGGCACGCTCACAGCTCTGACAAGCCACGGGCGCGCTTTGCCTGAGATGGTCCCGGCCGACATCGACGAGTGGTGCCCCGCGTATTCAGAAGCCGAGCCCGCTCAGCGCAAGGAATTCTGGGTGGGTTTTTTGTCGACCCTCACCAAGCACGAAAGCACGCATCGTCCAACCGCCGTGGGCGGGGAGGGACGCTGGTTTGGGCTTGCTCAAATTTCGCCGGCTACGGCGCGGCTCTATGGCTGCGAGGCGCGCAGTGGAGCGGCGCTGAAAGATCCCGTGTCAAACCTAAGCTGCGCGGTGCGTATCATGTCCAAAACCGTGCCGCGCGATGGCGTTGTCTCGCGCGGGATGCGGGGAGTTGCCGCCGATTGGGGTCCGCTACATTCTGCACGCAAACGCGATGATATGATGGCCTGGGTTCAAGAACAGCAATATTGCAAATCCGCCGAA
>JBCCNY010000389.1:0-3146 GCA_039025595.1 Pseudomonadota bacterium
CCTGCAGGCCAAAGACCATCCTGGCGCCTTGGTGCTCGCCCCGCCCAGCGCCATCGGATCGAGCTGGTCGCGCCGGTTCCGCCCGGCCTCCACCGGATTTGCCAGCGGGTGGATGCAATTGCGCGGTGTCAGACGCAGGCGGTCCGTCGATCGTGGCTTTGTTGTTTCAGACCACGCCGATTGGACAGGACTGAACGAGGCGATCGCAGAAACGGGTGCGGAAAACATCTACACAACGCATGGCTATACCGACATCTTTGCGCGCTGGCTAAACGAGAAAGGCTATAACGCTCAGGTGGTGTCCACCGAATTCACCGGCGAGAGCCTTGATCAACCATCAGGCGAGGAAGATGTGCGTGAAGACGACGTAGTGGGAACATCCGCAGGAGCGGAGAGGTGAAGCGGTTCACCGCCCTCTACACGGCGATCGATCAGAGCACGAAGACCAGCGTGAAGGTAGGGGCTCTGGCGGAGTATTTCCGCGAAGCCCCGGACCCCGACAAGCTCTGGACGGTCGCGCTCTTCTCAGGTCGGCGCCCCCGGCGAGCGATCACGACGACGCGTCTGCGAGAATGGGCGGCGGAGCGCGCGGGCATACCGCTCTGGCTCTTCGAAGAGGCCTATCCGATCGTGGGCGATCTGGCAGAAACCATCGCCCTTGTTTTGCCGTCACCGGCCCGTGATCACGACCGCTCTCTCAGCGACTGGATTGGCACGTTGCGCGCTCTTGATAAGGAGGAGGATGAGACCCGCAAAGAGGTTGTTCTGGATGCCTGGGACCAGATGAGCGCGCCCGAGCGGCTGGTGTTCAACAAGCTTCTGACCGGTGGATTTCGCGTCGGCGTCAGTCGCAAACTGATGACGCGCGCTTTGGCGCAAGCAACGGGCAGTGACGAGGCAGAGCTTGCGCATCGCCTGATGGGCGAGTGGCGCGCCGATACGACCACCTGGCAAAATCTGATCGAGGCACCGGATGCCTCTGCGGATCTGTCACGACCCTATCCCTTTTGTCTGGCCTACGGGCTCGATGACATGGCGCCAGAGGATCTCGGCCCGCCCGAGGACTGGGGCGCCGAATGGAAATGGGACGGTATTCGCGGCCAGCTCATCCTGCGCGGCGGCGAGCATTTCGTTTGGTCGCGCGGCGAGGAATTGATGACCGACCGCTTTCCAGAATTCGCCCGGGCGCGGGATTTTCTGCCAAACGGCACGGTGATCGACGGGGAAATCGTCGCCTGGGACGGCGCGGCCCCCCTGCCCTTTAACGCCTTGCAAAAGCGTATCGGGCGAAAATCCGTGCCCAAGAAAGTGTTGACCGAAGCGCCAGTCTTGATGGTGGCCTATGACCTCCTCGAACAGGAGGGCAAGGATATGCGCGGCGAGTCATTCGAAACCCGTCGCGCAGCGCTTGACGCGCTGCTGGCCGAGATGCCCGACGACGCACCGTTACGGGGCTCGCAGCTTGTGCCATTCGACACGTGGAGCAATCTGGCAGAGATCAGGTCCGGTGCGCGCGACGCTCGGGCGGAAGGGCTGATGCTCAAACGGCAGAGCAGCCCGTATCACATCGGACGAAAGAAGGGCGATTGGTGGAAGTGGAAGCTGGACCCACTGACCATTGATGCAGTGATGATTTACGCGCAGCAGGGACACGGGCGGCGCGCCAACCTCTTTACCGATTTCACCTTTGCTGTCCGCGACGGAAACGAACTCGTCCCTTTCACCAAAGCCTATTCAGGGCTGACGGACGTCGAGTTCCGGCAAATTACGGCATGGGTGCGTAAAAACACGCTGCAACGGTTCGGTCCGGTTCGACAGGTCAAAGCGCATCATGTCTTTGAGATTGCGTTTGAGGGCATTCATGAAAGCCCCCGCCATAAATCTGGCGTCGCTCTGAGATTTCCGAGGATGAAACGCTGGAGGCATGACAAGCCTGTGGACGAGGCCAATACTCTCAGCGACCTTAAGCAAATCTTGGCTGCCTTCGGCTAATTGAACCGAGCCTGTGCAACACGTGGGACCGTCGAAAAATCACCGACCAGATCAAAAGAACGACCGCAAGATAGAAGTCACGACAGCTTTAGGCGAAAACCCGCCATGCGTGCATAATTCCGCCCACTGTGCTTGATAGGGCACACGAACTGCATCATATGATTTTGGGTAAATGAATGGGCGTTCATTCAGGAAGAACCACAAGGAGGAGATGGTTCCAAGGTTCACATCGGCTTTATACGTTCGGTCTGCAAAGTCATCTTTTTGCCAGATTCTTAACTAATTTCCCACAAAATTGCCTTGTGAACTCGTTTGAGCGACCGGAGAACGTATTGGAGGCATTGAGCGGAATGCGTGCATCTAAGGCAATGACTTTCATACTGCTGACTGGAGTCATCTTTGGTTTGGCGGCAGCAGCAATGTCGTGGATAAACGGCGTCGGACTTTGGATTGTGTTTCTTGCGTATATCGCGGGCGGCAATGTCGGGGTCTCTCTCGCTGCAGCGTTGATTTACTTCAACGCCGCCGGTGATCTGGAAGACTGACAGATAATCCGCTTCGAATACAGAGCGACAGCGATTGTTTAAGTCGGCTGGCGCACTCGGAGCCACGACCTAATCCCTAAAAAACGATTGCATGACGCGCCCGACTTGCTGCAACAGAATCAATACGTGCATATACGGCCAAGTCTGTTTCCAGCTACGATCATGACGAGCAAACTGCCCGTTTTTTATTTTGCAATGCCACAAAAGCATAAAAAGTACTAAATAATTTCAGTGTTTTAAGTTGAACTATGCGCTGTTTTTTAACGTCCTGAATCCCAGACCCGTCGTCGAAAAGAAACCGCTCACGCACACACCAATCGATACCCGCGGCACTTATGAGGGTACAACCAGCGCTTTCAATTCGGCATGCAACACAGTCAACACCGACACAACGAAAACGCGTGCAGAAACCGCCATTGGAACCAGTCATCGGACAAGCGTATGGTCACAAGACTGACGTTCCGCTCGCACTAGCGAATGTCCGTTTTGGCAAACCGGCTTTGCTCACCAACACTTTCGAACTGGATCTTTGAATTGTTGGTCAAAGGTCGTGACAGAGTTAACACCTGAACCCTCTGTGCCAAGGCGTGTCTAGCTGGAGAGCTGGAA
>JBCCNY010000390.1:0-3132 GCA_039025595.1 Pseudomonadota bacterium
GCCCGCTCTTCTGCCGGGGGATAGGGCCGTTTCGCTGGTGCGCGCTCTCAGGCGATCCGGAAGATATCTACCGCACGGATCAGGCGATGAAGGAGCTGTTCCCGGACAACACGCATCTCCACAACTGGCTCGACATGGCGCAGGAAAGGATCGCGTTTCAGGGTCTTCCGGCGCGGATTTGCTGGCTGGGCCTGGGAGAGCGGCACAAGGCCGGGTTGAAGTTCAACGAGATGGTGGCGTCGGGCGAGCTCAAGGCGCCGATCGTGATCGGACGCGATCACCTCGACAGCGGTTCTGTGGCAAGTCCCAATCGCGAAACCGAGGCGATGAAAGATGGCTCCGATGCGGTGAGCGACTGGCCGCTGCTCAACGCGCTGATGAACACGGCGTCTGGCGCCACATGGGTGTCCATCCATCATGGCGGTGGGGTCGGCATGGGCTTTTCCCAGCATGCGGGTGTGGTCATCGTCGCCGATGGCACGCCAGAGGCTGCACGCCGTCTGGAACGCGTGCTCTGGAACGACCCGGCCTCGGGTGTGTGGCGGCATGCCGATGCGGGTTACCCGGAGGCCATAGACTGCGCCCGCGACCATGGTCTGCGCCTTCCCGGAATTCTGGGGAATTAGTCGGGGCGGGTCCAGCGCAGGGTCAAATCGCCCGGAAGCACGTCGGCAAACCACGCGGCCAATTCTGCGTCGAAAGCTCGATTGAGCTTTGCTCGATCTCCCACATCTCTGATCCACGTGAACACCTGCGCCGTACCGCATTTACCCGGATCCGGCATGATATAGGCGCAGCCAAGATAGATCCCGTCGCGATCCCGTATGACCCAGGAAAACGACCGTTTGAGTTTGAATTCGCGATCATGCCAATGCAGGTCAGCCAGATTGTCTTTCTCGGTCAGACCCACAGGCCACTCATTGCCGAACAGGCCCTTCAATACACCTTCCGATCTGGTGACGGCGGCATAGTCTTCGTCCATGGCGGAGGCATCTAGCGGGGTCAATGCAAATGCATTCAACGTCGCAGAACGGGGAAGCTCGGTATTTTCGAAGTCGGGATGCGGATCCATATCCTAGGATTAAGGGGCTTTGGCCTCGCGTTTAAAGGGATTTTCATCCGGAACCTCGAAATCGGGGTTGATCAATCCGGCCTCCTTGGCCTCCGCCATATAGCGAAACGCGTTGATCGACATGGCCATCAGGTGATCGCCGGCCTTCATCGGCGGATATTTCTCGATGGTCTCGGGGGTGCGGAACTTTTCCAGCGGCTCGACCACCGCATGATAATCGAGGCCAAAGAAAAGCGGGAAGGAGTACCGCTCGCGCCCGATATTGGTCACGCGGTGCTGCGTCGATTTGAACTGACCCCCGGACCATGTCTCGAAAATGTCGCCGATATTGACGATGAAACAGCCGGGGATTGGCGGCGCCTCGATCCAGACATCCTCGGCATTCATGACCTGAAGCCCGGGACCGCCCTGCAACAGGATCGTGAAACATTCAAAATCCGAATGCGCATCGATCCCCACGACATTTGATGTCGCGGGCATGTCATTGGGCACGTAGCGCAACATGCGCAACTGCGAAGTAGGATAGGAGATGTGGCGGGTCAGTTCTTCTGTCTCGACACCCAGTTCCAGCGCCAGTGCATCCAGAAGCCGCAAACCCAGCCCGAAGACGGCGTCGTAATAACCCGACACCGTTTCCTTCCATCCCGGCAGATCGGGCCAGACATTCGGGCCGGTCATCCGCCAGCCGGCCAAAAAATCGGGATGATCGGCGGGCGCCTCATAGGACATATCCCACGCCTCATTAAAATTGATCGTCTGGGGGAAGTTCGACCCGTTCTCTTCAAAGGGCACATACCCGCGGTGATTGGTGCTGAAACCACACCAGTTGCGCATTTTCACGCTGCGCGGGAGCGCGTGAAATTCTTTCGAGGCGGCGAAGAGCGCGTCGATCAAATCCTGCGGGATGCCGTGACCGGTGATGTAGAAAAACCCGGACGTGCGCGCGGCCTCGCCCAGTTGCCGGGACACGGAGGCGCGGCCCTCTGGCTGGCCCGTGAAGAGACCCGACAGGTCAATCACGGGGAGCGTTGCGTCATCGACGGTCAGGGCTTTTTGATCATCCGAAGTGCTGGCGCGGGTCATGGCGGATCCTGTCTATTTGTCGGTTTCGTGACACTCGCCGGATTCGTGGTGGCGTGACTCAAATTTGCTTAAAAATGCGCGTGACTAAGCCGCCATGCCTCAAATTTACGCGCTCTGACGTGGCAAAGCTGCATTTCACGCCAACTTTCGTTGACCACCACAGGCACTCACCGCGCCAATCGCTCCATCACGAGGACCGCGCTGTGTCATCCACTCAAGGCAACAGCGCAAACAGGGGGCCAATAGATGACCAAGCTAAACAGACGTACGCTTTTGAAAACCGGCGCTGCGGGCGTCGCCATGAGCACGCTGGGCACACCGCTCATCGCCGGTGAGAGAAGCCTGAAGATCGGCTCATACGGTGGCTATTTCGAAAACAGTTTCAAGGAATATGTTTATCCGGCTTTCACCGAGGCCACAGGCATCGCGGTTGAAAGCGTGACGCAACCCAACTCGACAGATTGGTTGGTGACAATGCAACAGGCGACCAAGGCGGGCAAAGTGCCTGCGGATCTGTCGCTCTATGCACGCGACTCACTTATCAAGGCCAGCCGGATTGGCGGCTTGCTTGCGCCTCTGGATCTCAAGGCGATTCCGGCCGCCTCCAACATGGACGGCTACTTCGTGTTTGAGGCCAGCGAAGGATCGCTGGGCGTGGGCGCGATGTCCTGGTTCACGGCCATGGTGATCAACCCCGGCGAGGTGGACGCGCCCGAAAGCTGGGCGGATTTCTGGGACAGCGAAACCTTCGAGGCCTCGCTTGGTCTCAGCCGCAACTACAATTCACAATTCCTCGACATCGTGGCGGCCACCTATTTCGACGGCGAAGAGACCTTTGCCACCGAGGATGGCATTCTGGCGCTGATCGAAAAGGCGGCAGAGATCCGGCCAAACGTGGCGTTGTGGTGGTCGGCTGAAAGCCAGATGGAACAGTCGATGAAAAACGGCGACATCATCGGCGGGCAGTATTACCTCGA
>JBCCNY010000391.1:0-3104 GCA_039025595.1 Pseudomonadota bacterium
ATCGGGCGCGAACATGACCTGAACGAGGCCGCGCGATTGCGCAATCTAGTGACGCAAGCGGATTTGGATAGCCGGATCCATCTGGTCGGGGAACTATCTGCTGAAGAGCTCAAAAAGGACTATGCGCGCGCCACGTTTTTTGCGTTGGCCACGCGGTATGAAGGGCATGGCCTGGTTTTCGATGAAGCGTTGGTGCACGGTCTGCCAATCGTGTCCTGCCGGGCCGGTGCGGTCCCCGATACGGTGCCGGAAGAAGCAGGCCTATTGGTGCCTCCGGATGATCCAAACACGTTTGCGGACGCGCTGCGCCATATGCTGAGCCAGCCAGACGCATATGCCCGTTTCTCTGAGGCCGCCCGAGCGGCGGGACAGGCACTTCCTGCATGGAGCGAGACTGCTCAAACTGTCTCGACCGTATTGAACCAAGTACCGCTGACGAGCGCTGGTCCAAGATAACCAGACGCGGCGTCAAAGACTGAAAGGTCGGGGTAAGGCCGGCCTATTTCAGGATTGTAATGCTGAATCCAACGGATCCGAATGCAGTGGCTGGGTTGCTAACCGCGCGGTCGCAGTCAGCGCGCAATCAAACAAGATATCGCTGCCCAAACCGAACACGCGGGTCTCGGGCCGGATCGCGTCTGCCAGTCGTGTCACCGGGTTACGGGTATTGAGCCCCGCGGGACCACCGCCGATCAAAAGCGGTGACACGGCAACCTGCAGCCGAGACAAGAGCTCTGCTTCGAGGAAATGCCCGATGGTTATGCCACCGCCTTCAATCAGAACAGTGCTCAGACCGGCGCGGTCCAGCTCATCGAGAATCGCGCTCGGATCGAGGCGACCCTCCGGCGTTTTGGGCAAACGCAGCACCTCAACGCCGGGTGGCCGACGGCAACTGACGGCCTGAACGACGATCCTGCGACTGCCATCGGGGCGAAAGACCGGCGTATCGTCGGGCAGCCGACCTCTTGGATCGATAACCACGCGCGCGGGATTGTCACCACCGCATAACCGAACGCTCAGCCGGGGCTTGTCATGCAAAGCGGTGCGCACGCCGATCACCACGGCGTCCACCAGGGCGCGCATCCGGTGCAAATGGCACAACCCATCTGGTCCGGACACATCACGCGCATCACCGGCCACTGTTGCTATACGACCGTCAAGCGACTGGCCGATCTGCCCCACAATCATCTGTCCCAGATCCCGTCGCGCGAGCGGTGCGTAAAGATCAAGCGCTGACTGCTCTTCGGATGTCCATGCGCCACAACACGAACAGGCGCGCCCCGCGCGAATATCAAGGATATGAGACCAGACCCGGTCCGTGACATTTACATTTTGCATAATCAGTTGCTCCGGCAGCCCGGTGGCAGCGCGAGCAGGTCAAGATGGCCTATACTCAAGGCGCGGCTCGCGCTTCGTTGCCGCCACGCATCTGTGGCGCAATACCCTGCTTCCTCTGCCGCCTGCGTCACGTCACGCATCAGCACGTCTTTGAGCGCGTCGGCGCCTGGCGCAAATTTCCAATCACTCTGAGCTACATTCACGCTAAATCCATGTTCTATAAATAGTTCCTTTGCAAGAGGCACCGCATCGGGACCCAGTGCCGGGCCAAATCCCTTGTCCGTGCGCTGGTGAGTGTTGAATGCATTTGTCACGCGTGCATCTTCTTCAAGGTCGGGCGTCCAGTTCATGCGCCCATCATAGGAAAGAGCGGCATAGAAGGGCAAATCGCGCGCGCGAAGAGTTGCCACCATGGCCCTCAGCCAGGAGGCAGCGACCAGATCGAGCAAGGCCGAGGCCGCCACCAGCGTGACTTCATTCAGTGGCAGATCCTCCGGATCTGATATGTCGATCTCAAAAATTTCAACTGTATCAGACGCTTGTGCCTTCGCAACGTCAAGTAGCCCGCGATCGTTATCAACGAGGCGCCACAAGGCATCTTCGGCTATGTGTTGCGAAAAGGCGCGCAGGTTTGATCCTGTCCCGCAGGCCAGATCGAGGATCAAGGGTGAAGGTCCGGCTATGTCGGCGGCCTGTCGAAGCAGTGTGGCATCGCGGGCCGCGTGATCGGCAGGCTCACGAAGCGCGAGCCATTCAGGGTCAAAACCCATCGCTCAAACATCCGCCTCATACCAGGCGCGGGCGATATGGCTTTCATGCAGCATGACGCGCATTCGCCTGACACGGCCCGCATCCTTCATCGTACCCCTTTTGAGCCTGTCGGCCATCTGCGCAAAAATATGTCCGCACAAAAACTCGGTCGTGGTAAATTTTCCTTTAAATTCTGACACTTCATCGAGGTTCTTATAGCGCAACGGAGCAAGCACCTCACCGAGTGCTTCTGAGGCGAGGCCGATATCCACGACAAGCCCATGCGCATCAAGATCGGCAGAGAAAAACGCCACATCAACGGTAAAGGTCGCGCCATGCATGCCCTGGGCAGGGCCAAAGACCGGCGATGGCAGCGAATGGGCAATCATGATGTGGTCACGGACCTCTAAGGCGTACATGGGTCTTCCTTTTCTGACTCAATAAACGATCCGGTGGCACAGCGTATCGGGCGAGGTCAGGATCTCGGCATAAAGCTCGGGCAAGTCCTGAAATCTCGTCTGGCCGGAGATAAGTGTGTCCAGTACCGGGTCTTTCAATAATTCTAGCGCTTTCGTGAGCCGCCGCCGATGGCTCCAGCGAGGTCGCCGGTTCGTTGGCAAGGCCCCCACCTGCGAGCTGACGAGTTTTAGCCGCTGGCTGTGGAACGCCGCGCCGAGCGGCGCTGTGACACTTTTCTCGCCGTACCAACTCGCCTCGACGATCGTGGCATCTGCGCCCGCACTGGCCAGCGCCGTGGCCAGCCCGTCGGACGTGGCACTGGCATGGATCACCACGTCGCAGGCCTCCGGCGCCACGTTGGGCGCAGCAAAATCGCAGCCAAAGGCGCGGACCAGCTTGGCCCGGTCCGCGTTAGGGTCCACAAGCGTGACCTCCGTTCCGGGGATCCGGGCGGCAAGATAGCCAGTCAACGCGCCCACGACTCCGGCTCCGATCACCGCGATCCGGTCTCCTGCACTCGCCCCGCTATCCCAGATCACATTCAGAGCTGTTTCCAT
>JBCCNY010000392.1:0-3098 GCA_039025595.1 Pseudomonadota bacterium
CGGGTTGACGACCTCCTCAACTTCGAGGCCCAGATCGGTCAGTGTCTCGGTGATCTCGTCGACTGAAGCAGTGGTGTCGATATGGTTCTTCAGCCAGGACAGAGTGAATTTCATCGGGCGCTCCCTCGGCGGATTTTAGTACGGCTTCCGCGATGCGCGGGCTTTATCCGATAAGGCTGCGAGGGAAAAGAGGGCGCGCGAATCTAAAGCACAACCAGACCGCGCCGCACGAGGTTGAGGCCCGAGACCACAAGCACCAAAAGTGTCAGCTTTCGAAACATCGCCTGATCAATCCGGTCCTGAACCGAAAACCCAAGGCCCAGACCGATCAGCGCGGGCGGGATAAGAATGGCGGAAAAGACTGCACTTTGCGGGTTCAGCACGCCCGATCCAAGATGGGCCAAGGTCAGCACAAGGCTGCCCATGCTAAAGATGACGCCCTGCACGCGCATCTGCTCGCGCTTCTCGGTCTGTAGCGCCGTCAGCATGGCGACTGTCGTCGGCCCCCATATGCCCGAAATGCCCCCCAAGACACCCGTGATTGCGCCCACGCTGGCCTCTGCCTTGGCGCCGGGCTTTTCGGGCAAACGCGGCGCATATCCCATGAGTGAGGACAGCCCGAAAAGCGACACGGGGATCCCCAGCAACAAGAGCATAAAGCTTGCGCTCATAACCGGGACGAGTTGCGCTCCAGCAACCATGAAGATGAGGCCTGAGATTAAAAACAAACGAAAACGGCGCATCGAGTGAAATGCCGCGCCCGGGCCCTGTCGGAACCCCTGCCAGAGATTCGTCACGAGTGTCGGCAAAATCAGCCCCGCCAGAGCGATATCGGGTGGCATGACCGAACTGAGCCCCGAGATCATCAGCATGGGCATGGCAAAGCCGACCACGCCTTTTACCACGCCTGCTGCAAACGCGACAATGACGGCAAAAGCGAGGATTGTTGACCAGTCTGATCCGAAAAGACTCTCCATTCGCCGCTTTTACGAGGTTTCTTCAGGAGTAAACACTGGGGTGGACGTGTTTTCTGATGTAAAACTTCCAGATGTGGCGGCCTAAAGTCACCGCATGGCGCGACACCTTGGCGCAAGAATAAAACAAATTTGACGCCGCAGTCGCAAAATAGTTGCGCTGCAACTGCAATATAGATAGGACGAACCGGCTGAAGATAGGAGTTTACCCATGGCGCATGACGGACAGGACATTGCTCTTTCAAAAGTAGTCCTTCTGGACGATCTGCTGAACCTGACAGGCGCGGTCGTATCACCAGCCGAGGCCGTTCTTTCCAAAGCCAAGGACACTCTACGCGACGCAACGACAGTTGACGGGCGCATCTCCGGCGCCGCTATTGAGGCCAACCAAACTGCCGCCCATGGCCTCGCCTGGCTTGCCACCTATGTGGAATCGCTGCGCCAGATGCAGAATTGGGCGGAGCGTCTGCAGTCGGACGGCAAGTTCGGCGAGGTAGAGCAACTGATCCACCAGATCGCCTTTGGTGAATATCTCTGGCAGATCTATGGCGGTATCCCGATGAGCCAGGGCGAGATCCTGCGCCTTCAGGATCTGGGCCTTTCGCAAGATGATATGCGCGTGCTGATGACGCCGGAGGTCATGACACTCACACAGACCGGGAATACCCAGGGGGCTCGCTTGCGCCTGGTCGAGCTGATGCAGGAACGCGCAGCTGAAATTACGGTTGGCGCGTCCGGCCTCGACGAAGAGCTGGAGATGATCCGCGAGCAATTCCGCCGCTTTGCTGTGGAAAAAGTCGAACCCGATGCCCATGAATGGCATCTCAAGGATGAACTCATCCCGATGGAGATCATCTCTGAGCTGGCCGAGATGGGCGTGTTCGGCCTAACGATCCCAGAGGAGTATGGCGGTTACGGCCTGTCGAAAGCGTCTATGTGCGTCGTGTCCGAAGAACTAAGTCGTGGCTATATAGGCGTCGGCTCATTGGCCACCCGGTCCGAGATTGCCGCAGAGCTTATCCTCGCGGGCGGCACCGAAGAGCAAAAGGCCAAGTGGTTGCCACGTCTGGCTTCGGCAGAAACCCTGCCGACCGCCGTCTTTACCGAGCCAAACACCGGCTCTGACCTGGGCAGCCTACGCGCCCGCGCGACGAAGGACGAGAACGGCGATTACAAGATCACCGGCAACAAGACATGGATCACCCATGCGTCGCGCACCCAGGTGATGACGCTGCTCGCACGCACCAATCCTGACAGCCCGGACCACCGCGGCCTGTCGATGTTTTTGGCCGAGAAAACGCCGGGCGATTGCGCCAACCCCTTCCCGACCGAGGGTATGACCGGAGGCGAGATCGAGGTTCTGGGCTATCGCGGCATGAAAGAATACGAACTTGCTTTCGACAACTTTCATGTGAAGGGCGAGAACCTGCTCGGCGGTGAAGAGGGCAAAGGATTCAAACAGTTGATGGAGACCTTTGAAAGCGCGCGCATCCAAACCGCGGCCCGAGCGGTGGGTGTCGCGCAATCCGCGCTCGATATCTCGATGCAATATGCCATCGACCGCAAGCAATTTGGCAAGTCGCTGATCAACTTTCCCCGCGTGGCGTCCAAGCTCGCGATGATGGCGGTCGAAATCATGGTCGCCCGTCAGCTCACCTATTTCTCGGCGTGGGAAAAGGATGAGGGACGCCGCTGTGACCTCGAGGCCGGCATGGCGAAACTTTTGGGCGCCCGCGTCGCCTGGGCCGCTGCTGATAACGGTCTTCAGATCCACGGCGGCAACGGTTTCGCGCTGGAATACTCCATCAGCCGCGTGCTCTGCGATGCCCGCATCCTCAACATCTTCGAGGGTGCCGCCGAGATACAAGCTCAAGTGATCGCGCGACGGCTCCTAGGCTAGAGTTGGGGGCGCGGCGCTCGCTGCGCGATACTCCATGAAGAACAGTGACATGATTGCACTGCAATCGGGACGTCGCCTCGACTCTTGTGCAACCTGCTTTACGCTCCGCGCGGATCCGAGTCACACTGGTATCGCTTTGACAAACAGATGGGAGACGCGCCCATGCGAGCGATCAGCAAGACGCTAGCCACAGCATTGGCCATATCGACCTGCTACCCGCTTGC
>JBCCNY010000393.1:0-3088 GCA_039025595.1 Pseudomonadota bacterium
CAGTTTGGTTTGCACCGGCAAAAGTTCCTGCATCTGGTCGCGCATGCCTCGCTCACCCGACCGCTGACCGAGGCCGAGCGACAGATCTATGGTGTCGAGGCGCCCTGGGGTTTGACACCTGCAAATGCCTTTGCCGGGATCACCATGCGCTACACTGCCGATCATCGAATTCTGATCCGCCATGGTTTGAGCTACCGCCCAAATCAAAGGTTGAAGCCGGGCGAACATGATCAGGTGAAACGCACGCATAAGCGTTTGTTTGACCAGAGGTTTCCGGGGCTCGAAGCTGTAGAGATCGAATATACCTGGTCGGGTTTTGTCTGTCTCTCCCGCAACGGCGCGCCAGCTTTTGGGCGATCCGGGTCCAATATCTGGTCAGCGGTTTGCCAGAATGCCGTTGGGGTGACCAAGGGCACATTTGGCGGCATCCTCGCGGCAGATTTGGCAACCGGCCGCGACAACCCTCTGATTGCTGATATGGAAAGCTTGGGGGATCCCGACCAACTACCCCCGCGTCCGTTTCTGGATCTGGGTGTGCGGGCCCGGTTTCAGTGGGAGCTTTTCACCAACCGTCACGAAGCCTAATCAGCAGATCAGGTATTCTGTTTGGTCAGCATGTCGCGGATCTCGATCAGGACGTCCAATTCGCTGGGCGCGGCCTCTTCTTCCTCCTCGGCTTCGGTCTCAGAACTCGCTTCGGTTGCGTCCTTTACCTTGTTGACCGCTTTGACCAGCAAGAAGACGACGAAAGCCACAATCAAAAAATTGATCAAGGCCATGATGAAACGGCCATAAGCGAAGACGGCACCGCCCGCCTCATCCGCCGCTGATATTGTCGTGTAATCCTGACCGTCGAGGCTGATGAACAAGCCGGAAAAATCAATGCCACCCAGAAACAGACTTATGAATGGATTGATGAGGTCGGCGACCATCGAAGTGACGATCGCGGTGAAAGCCGCGCCGATAATGATACCGACCGCCATGTCCATGACGTTGCCACGCGCGATAAAATCCCTGAATTCTTTGATCATTTTTGTTTCCCGAGGTTTACAATGAGTTTGGTATGAACGTTGGTTGTTGTGAGGCGAAGCTTGCCTTAGCTTGCTGTGCGGACTTCATGCTCTACAGCGGACACAATCTTTGACAAAACCTGATCGAGCAATGCCGGGTTCAACGCCTCACCCATAACACGAATCAAGGGCTCAGTGCCGGATTTGCGGATCAAAAGTCTGCCGTCATGCCCAAGGGCCTTTTGCCCGGCTGCGATTGCATCCTGTACAGATTCCGTATCCAGTGGTGCTTGTCCTTCTTCATAGCGCACGTTGACCAGCTTTTGCGGCACTGGCTCGAACACTCTGGCGAGATCGCTGGCGGTTCGTTCCGTCTCAACCATGGCGGCCAAGAACTGCAGCGCGCCGATCAGCCCGTCTCCGGTGGTGGCGAAGTCGGTCATAACGATGTGTCCCGACTGCTCCCCGCCTAGGTTATGCCCCTCACTCAGCATCTTTTCGACGACATACCTATCGCCCACAGCGCTGCGTTTTAACTCGATCCCGCGCCCGTTGAGGTGTCGTTCCAAACCGAGATTTGACATGACCGTGGCGACCAGCGCTTCTCCGGTCAATCGCCCCTCTGCCGCCCAACGCGAGGCGATCAGGGCCATGATCTGATCGCCGTCTGCAACGGTCCCCTTTTCGTCGACCAGCACCAGACGATCCGCGTCCCCATCAAGGCAGATGCCAAGATGCGCACCGGTTTCCAGTACTTTCGCCGCGGCAGCCTGTGGATGCGTCGAGCCGACATTTTCGTTGATGTTCGTTCCATCCGGGCTCACGCCCAGCGTGATCACGTCTGCTCCAAGTTCCCACAACACCTGCGGCGCGGTTTTGTAGGCGGCGCCATTGGCACAATCGACGACGATTTTCAGTCCATCGAGACGCAAGCGCGGGGGAAATGTCGATTTAACGCGCTCGATATAACGACCCCGCGCGTCATCAATCCGTTTGGCTCGGCCGATGTTTTCGGGAATTGCAGGGGAGACGCCGTTTGACAGAAGCGTTTCAATACCGGCCTCGGCCTCGTCAGAAAGCTTGAAGCCATCGGGGCCAAAGAGCTTGATCCCGTTATCCGATGCCGGATTGTGACTGGCCGAAATCATCACGCCCACATCGGCGCGCAAAGAGGGTGTCAGATATCCGACCGCCGGTGTCGGCACCGGGCCCAGCAGAAACACATTCATTCCCGTAGAGGCAAATCCGGCCGTCAACGCATATTCGATCATATATCCTGACAGGCGGGTGTCTTTGCCGATCACCACCCTGTGGTCCTGCTTGTCGCGTCGGAAGTATCGACCCGCCGCCGCCCCCAATTTGAGAGCCTGTTCAGCGGTCATAGGCCAGGAATTTGCCTTTCCGCGCACACCATCCGTGCCAAAGAGCTTTCGCGCCTCGTTTTCCACTGCAGCCCCGCTTAATTATTCTTGTTGTATTCAGTGATAGCGTCTGACGGGCGGATGACGCAACCGCGTCATGTTCCCGAGGCCATGATCAGAATCGATCTAAAGTCATTCACATTGGTCAGCGTAGGGCCCGTGATGACCTGGTCTGTCAGTCTTTCGAAGAAACGATGTGCGTCGTTTGACGCCAGAGCTGCTGCTGCATCGATACCTGCGCTTTGTGCTTTAGAGAGCGTTTTCGGTCCGATAACTGCACCTGCGACCTCGGCGGCGCCGTCCACGCCATCCGTGTCGCAGGCCAGCGCAAAAATACCAGACGCGCCATTGAGCGCCAACGCCAAGGCAAGGCAGTATTCCGCGTTCGGCCCGCCAATCCCGTCGCCGCGCCTCGTGACGGTCAGTTCCCCTCCTGAAAGCAATAGGACAGGTTTGTCTTTCACTGTAAGAGACTGTTCTATCGTCATTGCCAGTTCGGCGTGAGCCTGAGCCACCTCCCGAGCTTCCCCTTCCAACGCATCCCCCAGAAGCCGGACCGTCATTTCTTGGTCTTGCGCCATTCGCGCCGCTGCATCCAAGGATTGAGAGGGCGCGGCATAGATCACGTTCTCGACGGCACTGAGCCGCGGGTCATCC
>JBCCNY010000394.1:0-3081 GCA_039025595.1 Pseudomonadota bacterium
CCATCAGCATCGGTTCCAAGGCCCGCAAAGCCCTGCGCGACCGCTGCCACGGGAAGAAAGCAAAGAAGACAAAGCGCTTTAACGTTCATCGGCAAAGACCTTGAGCAGGCGGTGCGGGGATAGACGTGCAAGGCTTATGGCGGGCCAGAGTGCGGCAAGACAGGCTGCGATGACGGCCAGCAGGCCAAGACGCGCGTAATCCACCGGGAACAAAAACATCGGCAGCCGCCAGCCAAACGCTTCTACATTCACGATCGCTAGCAATGTCCAGGCCAAGGCCAAGCCGAGAGGTAGCGCCAGCAGAAAAACGCAGACCGCCAGCGCCATGGCACGTAGCAATTCCATCCGGGCGAGCGTCTTTCGGGGCAGCCCGGCCGACCACACCGGTGCCAGTTGCGGGACACGCAGATCAGCGAGGGTCAGCAGGCTCATCAAAAGGGCAAAACCGGCCACGCTGAGCGTCAGGATGTTCAGAGCGGCGGTCACGGTAAAGGTGCGTTCGAAAACATCGAGCGAAAAGGCCTTGATCTGCGCCTGATTGATAAAGGCGGCTTCGGGAAGGCCCGTATCCTGCCGGACCGCGCGCATAAGTGTATCCGCATCTGATGTCCGCGCGCCAAAGCTGCGCGGCGTGGCGTCCGGGTTCATGGTGCGAAAAAGGGTCTCGGAGATGACCAACTGACCACGCGGATTGCCGTAGTCGGCCATGATGGCGGCGATTGGTAGAGGGTCTGCCCCTTCGATCCTGACCAGATCATCCACCCACAGATCTGCCCGGCGCGCAAATTGCTCATTGGCGATCAGGGCTCTGCCAGCCGCGACCTCGTCCCAGGCCTGCGGGCCCATCGCCAGAAACCGCCAGTTTTCTCTGTAAGTGTCGGTTACACGTATCCCGTCGAGGTCGATGGGCATGCCAGCCGCTCTGGAGCTCATGCTCAACAAAGGCATCACGTCGTCTGCATGACGTGAGAGCACCCGCTCGATCTGGTCGCTTTGTTCCGGATTGGCCACGTTGACGTAGAGCTCCGAGGCCAGCCGCTGATCGAGAAATTCGACAAAGGTCAGCCGGAAGCTGGACACCATGGTCGAGACACCGATATTGGCCGAAACTGCCAGCAACAGCGCCATGAGGGCAAGGCTGAGCCCGGGCACTTGCTGGCGTGTATCGGCCCAGAACCATTGCCACGTAACAATCTTGGTGCGCCGTTCGATCGCCGAAAGCCCGACATGGAGCAGGGCGGGGAGGGCGAGTGCGGCGCCGACCAACAAAGCACCTTGCAGTGCAAACCCCGCCAATAAGCCCTCGCCGAAAAGACTGAGACCCAAACCAGTTGTAAAAAAAACAGCCGACAACCCGAGTTGCCGGCGTCGTCCGCGCGCTGTTGCCTGGCTCCACGCACGGGGGCGAGCACTGGCGAGAATAGGCATATGCGCGACTTGCCAAAGCTTGTCAGCCATGGCCAACGCTGTGCCCAGCAACGCAATCGCCAACCCGGATAGCCACCAATCGGCGCGCAGGCTGAGCGTCCCGGTGATATTGGCGCCGTAAAGCCCGCGCAAAGTGGCCGCGACATCCGGCAAGAGCGCCGCAGCCACCAGATACCCCAGCACAATTCCCAGGCTCGCCCCGATCAGCGCCAGACCGAAAAGCTCGACAGCGATCAGCGCGGTGAGGCGCCGCAGGGACACGCCGAGCGAGCGCAGCGTGCGCAAGGTTCCGCGCCGTTGTTCGAAGGCCAGCCCAATCGCACCATGCACGATGAAAATGCCCACTGCGAAGCTGAGGAGCCCAAAAGCCGTCAAGTTGAGATGAAAGCTGTCTGTCATCTGTCCCAGATCGCTGCGCTGCAACGAGTCTTGCACGACAAGATGGGGGGCGATTTCTGATAGCTCTGCGCGTCGCATCGGTTGTTCTGGGGCGACCAGCAATCTGTCGAGATCCTTGCGACCCAGAAGGGATTGAACAATGCCGATATCACCCAGAATAAGGCCGGGAGCTACCGCAGGCGCAACCGAAATCGCGACATTTTCGGGAACTGTATCGGGCCCAAGCAGCGCGGCTGTCTCCGCGTTTGCAAAAAGCGTCTCGCGGGTCAGAAATCCTTGCAACGGTGCATCGGGATCGAGCTGCAGATCCGGCAGACCTCCCGGTGTGCTAAGCGGCTCCACGCCGATGAAACGAACACCGTCTCGCCTGCCTTCGACTAAGGGCGAAACGAGCCATCCTGCACGCCGCATCGCGATAAAGTCTGACTGGGCAATCCGCCCTCCGTCGCGGGCAACGATCTGATCAAACTGGCCTTCGCCAAGCGTGGCAGCAGCGGCATCATAGCTCGCGCGCGCTTCGGAATTGATCGCCTGGACGCCCGACCACAATCCCGTTGCCAGTGCCAATCCTGCCAAAAACGTGAGCAATTGCAGCGGGTTGCGCCGCCAATGCGACGCCAACGCCCCGATGATGGTTCGGTTCGCGGCACTCATATGAGCTTTCCGCCCCGCAGGTGCACATGCCGCGACATATGCTGCGCCACTTTTTCGGAATGTGTAACGACCATCAGCGCGGCGTCGTTCTCCTCAACCAGTGACAGCATCAAGGCCAAAACCTCGGCCGCCGTGCTCTCGTCGAGGTTTCCGGTGGGTTCATCCGCCAGCAACATCTTCGGCCGCGCCGCCAAGGCCCGGGCCAGCGCCACACGTTGTTGTTGCCCGCCAGAGAGCGCCTCGGGGTACTTTTCAAGCTGTGACTTTAAACCCAGACGCTCGCAAAGGTGCTGGGTGAAGCTGCGGTCTTCTTTGTCCGCGAGCCTTGCCTGAAAGGTAATGTTGCCGAGCACGGTCAGCGAGGGGATCAAGTTGAATTGCTGGAACACAACCCCGACTGTCCCGCGTCGTATCGCGGCGCGCGCGGCATCATCTGTCGCAGACAGGTTTTGCCCGTCTACGATCACATCTCCTTCATCCGCCATCTCCAGCCCGGCGGCAATATGCAAAAGCGTGCTCTTTCCGCTGCCCGACTCCCCGGTTAGCGCGAGCGTGTCACCGGGTTCCAGACTGAGATCAACGCCCACGAGAACCGGGATC
>JBCCNY010000395.1:0-3045 GCA_039025595.1 Pseudomonadota bacterium
GTGAGTACGAAATTGGCGGCGAGGATCAGCGCTGCGGCGGCCTGCACCGAGCCCTTCGTGGCCCGGCCCACGCCCATTGCCCCACGGCCGGACTGCATCCCGTAATAGCAGCCCATCACGGCGGCGATCACGCCAAAGGCGGCGCCTTTGACAAGGCTGGAGACAACATCGCGCATCTCAAGGAAGTTGACCGTGTTTTGCATATAGGTCGTGGCATTGAAACCGAGGTTCTGCACCGCGACGGTAAAGCCTCCCATGATGCCGATGATATCGCCCACACCCACCAATAGCGGCACAGTGAGCAGGGCCGCGAGCACGCGCGGCGCCACCAGGTATTTCATCGGATCGGTCGAGAGCGTGGTCAGCGCGTCGATCTGTTCGGTCACTTTCATCGTGGCGATCTCCGCCGCGATCGAGGAGGTGACGCGCGCGGCGATCATCAGACCGACCAGCACAGGGCCCAGCTCGCGCACCATACCGATCGCCACGATCTGCGGCACGACGGCCTCGGCGTTGAACCGAGCGCCACCCGAATAAATCTGAAGCGCCAGCGCGCCACCTGTGAAGATCGCCGTCAGGCCCACCACAGGAAGCGACAGCCAACCGACCTGCAGCAACGCCTGACCGACTTCGCGCGGATAAAACGGCGGGCGGATCATGTGGCTGAAGCTCGACAATGCGAAAAGCGTGACGCGCCCCAACATTGCAAGCGCTGCCAGAACCTGTCGCCCAAGACCGGCGAGAACAGCCAGCGGCACGCTCATCCGCCTAGGTAGAGGCGATCATATCGCGCGCCAAGCGCTGTCAGGATTTCATAACCAATCGTCCCTGCGCAATGGCCCAGGGCATCTACACTCTGGTCTGGGCCTAGGACAGAGAGCGATTTGGGATCTTTGTCCAGACCGCCAATGTCAACGCCTATCAGATCCATCGACACGCGGCCTGCAACCGGGCAGGGGGTTTCATCCGCGAATAGCACGGCCTGAGCTCCCATCGCGCGCAAAAGACCGTCAGCGTAGCCGGCAGAGACAGTGGCAATGCGAGTTTGATGCGTGGCGGTGAAAGTGTTGCCGTAGCCCACCGTTTCGCCCTCGGTGATCGTGCGCGTCTGGATTACCGGCAGGTCGAGTGAGACCACCGGTTGTGCTGCGGCATAGGGCAAGCCGCCATAGACCCCAATGCCGGGGCGCGTCAGGTCGAAATGGTAGGCATCGCCCAACAAAGTGCCCCCGGTCGCCGCGAGTGAACGAGGCACGTCCAGACCGTCGGTCATGTCGTGAAACGCGGCCAGTTGCTGCGCGTTCATCGGGTGATCGGGTTCATCGGCGCAAGCCAGATGTGACATGATCAGCTCTGGGCCCGCTGCCATGACCGTATCCCGGACCACGCGCCATTCTCCTGGCTCCATCCCGAGCCGATTCATACCGGTGTCGAGTTGGATACCGAAGGGGTGGCTTGGCAGCGCTTCCATATGGCGGATAAGTTGATCTGTGCAATTGAGCATTGGCGTCAGCCCCAGATCACCAATCATGTCGGTATCGCCCGCCATGTGGCCGGAAAAGACGCAGATTTCCGGTGAGGAGCCGAGCACTTCGCGCAGCTGCGCACCCTCTTCGGCGACAGCGACGAAGAATACGCGCGCGCCTGCGCGTGACAAAGCCCGGGCCACGCGCGCGAGCCCTAGACCGTAAGCATCCGCCTTGACCACGGCGGCTGTTTCGCCCGTGCTCATTGCATCGAGCGTTTGCCAGTTCTCGACAATAGCATTCAGATCAATTGTTAGCTTGCCCGTGCCCATGGCTCGCGTTTTGACATAGGCTGCGGGGGGGTCAAGAGAGAAAGCCTTGAGCTAGGCCACACATCGCCGGGCAATGAGTATTTTTGGCAAGATGAAGCGCGGCGCGGATCCTGTCTTCATCTTGCTTTAAATACTCAATGTTCAAGGTCCACCACTGACATGTTGGTCAGAAGTCGTGGCTGTCCTGCTGCCAGGGTTTGGCCAGATTTCCAAAACGCGTGAAACGCCCTTCGAAGCTGAGTTCGATTGTTCCGATAGGACCGTGACGCTGTTTGCCGATGATCACCTCGGCGCGTCCATGCAGACGTTCCATTTTGTCCTGCCAAGCCGCGATCTCTTCGAGTCTGTCATCGGATGGCTTCTCTCGTTCGGCGTAGTATTCCTCGCGGAAGACAAACATGACGACATCTGCGTCCTGTTCAATCGAACCAGACTCTCGCAGGTCTGAGAGCTGAGGGCGCTTGTCATCGCGGCTCTCAACCTGGCGGCTGAGCTGGGAGAGGGCGATGACGGGAATATCCAGTTCCTTGGCAATAGCCTTCAGGCCCTGAGTGATTTCTGACACTTCGTTGACCCGGTTATCCTTCGCCGAAGCGGGGCGCACAAGCTGGAGATAGTCGACGATGAGCACGTCCAGCCCGTGCGTCCGCTTCAGCCGACGGGCACGCGCCGCCAGCTGGGAGATAGGCAAGGCGGGGGTGTCGTCGATGTAAAGAGGGCATGCCTCGAGCGTCTTGGCAGCCTCGACAAAACGGCGAAATTCGCCCTCCGTCATGTCGCCGCGCCGGATCTGTTCCGAAGGCACTTCTGATGCCTCCGACAGAACCCGCGCGGCGAGCTGCTCGGCACTCATCTCGAGCGAGAAAAAGCCCACGACACCGCCATCGACCGCACCCTCGGTACCGTCGGGTCGTGCCCCGCGTTTGTAAGCTTTGGCAATGTTGAAGGCGATGTTGGTCGCCAGCGAGGTCTTGCCCATAGAAGGCCGCCCCGCGAGAATGAGCAGGTCCGACTTGTGCAGGCCACCGAGTTTCTTATCGATGTCCACCAGCCCGGTGGAGACACCCGCCAATCCGCCATCGCGCTGAAAGGCGGCGTTGGCCACGTTGACCGCATCGGTGACGGCGCGCAGGAAGCTCTGAAATCCAGTCTCAGACTTTCCCTGTTCGCTCAGTTTGTACAGCTTTTGCTCTGCATCGACGATCTGATCGCGCGGTTCGACATCCAGTTCGGCGCGGGTGGCGCGA
>JBCCNY010000396.1:0-2969 GCA_039025595.1 Pseudomonadota bacterium
GTTCACGGTTTGTTGCCGGTGTCGCAATTCTTTACTGTCTTTTGCGCCGTGCTTGACCGTATCGTTTGTTAGGTGTGCTGACACGAAGGAGTGGAGTGATGACAGCGCCCGAAGAGGTATTGAGTTTTTGGCTGGACAAGGTGGGGCCCAAGGGGTGGTACGAGACCTCAGACCAACTTGATCAGGATATTCGTGACACTTTCACAAAAGCCTATGAGAATGCGTTTGAGGGCACCTACGCTTTGTGGCTGACCTATCCCAGCGGCACGCTTGCCTATCTGATTTTGATGGATCAATTTCCCCGCAATATGTTTCGCGGCGACGCCCGCGCCTTCGCGACGGACAGGCCGGCACTGGCCGCGGCCAAAGCTGCCATCCATCGCGGATGGGATATCCGGATCGATGAACCGGCCCGGCAGTTCTTCTATCTCCCGCTCATGCATTCCGAGAACCTGTGCGATCAGGAACGCTGTGTGCGTCTCTTGCTCGAACGAATGCCCGAGACCGGTGCGTCCAACCTGCTGCATGCAAGGGCCCATCGCGACGTGATCCGAGAGTTCGGTCGGTTTCCGCACCGCAATGCGGCGCTCGGACGGACCTCGTCCCAGGCTGAAGAAGACTTCCTTGCCTCCGGCGGATACGGGTCGGTCGTGCGTGCGCTTCAATCCGGCGAAGCGGCGTCGGAATTGACCACCGCCTGAAATCCGACCGGGGATCTCGGAACAAAGATGTGAGATTTGGGGTCGTGTCGCGCGGTGTGACATGACCCATGGGTCGGTAATGTTATTCAGCATGTGCCATCCTGCTGCTTCATCTTGCTAAAAGTACTCAAATGCAACTGGCCGTCACTCGCGTCCGCGTTGAAGCTGGCGCAGAAGCCCGTTAGTCTCGATCTGAGGGAATAAGAGAAAAGGGGTGCAACATGGCAGCGCAAAGCTTTGACGTGGTGGTAATCGGAGCCGGGCCCGGCGGGTATGTGGCGGCGATCCGGGCGGCGCAGTTGGGTCTGAGCGTGGCCGTCGTTGAGCGCGAGCATATGGGCGGGATTTGCCTGAACTGGGGCTGCATTCCGACCAAGGCGATGCTGCGCTCCTCGGAAGTCTTTCACCTCATGCACCGCGCCAAAGAGTTTGGGCTCAAAGCCTCAGGCATCGACTACGACCTCGATGCCGTTGTGGCGCGCTCGCGTGCGGTGGCCAAGCAGCTCAATGGCGGGGTGGGGCACCTGCTGAAGAAAAACAAGGTGACGGCCTTGATGGGTGAGGCGACGGTGCCCGCCAAGGGGATAGTATCTGTCAAGACCGAGAAGGGCACTGAAGAGCTGGTCGCAAAGAACATCATCCTGGCCACCGGCGCGCGGGCGCGTGAATTGCCGGGGCTGGAGGCCGATGGCGATCGGGTCTGGACCTACAAACATGCGCTGGTCCCGCCCCATATGCCCAAGAAGCTGCTGGTGATCGGCTCCGGGGCCATCGGGATCGAATTCGCCAGCTTCTACAATACACTTGGGGCCGAAACGACGGTCGTAGAGGTTCTCGATCGCATCCTGCCGGTGGAGGATGCGGAAATCTCCGCCTTCGCCAAGAAAAGCTTCGAAAAGCAGAAAATGACCATCATGGAAAAGGCGATGGTCAAACAGCTCGATCGCGGCAAAGGCAAGGTGACCGCCCATATCGAGATGGACGGCAAGGTTGAAAAACAGGACTTTGACACGGTGATTTCAGCCGTGGGCATCGTCGGGAACACCGAAGGCCTGGGGCTGGAGGCATTGGGCGTGCGGGTTGAGAAAACTCATGTGATCACAGACCCTTTCTGTCGCACAGGCGTCGAGGGCATTTATGCCATCGGCGATCTGACCGGTGCGCCCTGGCTGGCTCATAAGGCGAGCCATGAGGGCGTCTTGGTCGCGGAGCTGATCGCAGGAAAGAACAACGTCCACCCGATCAAGCCCGAAGCCATCGCCGGCTGCACCTATTGCTACCCGCAAGTGGCCAGCGTGGGTCTCAGCGAGGCCAAGGCCAAGGAGGCGGGTCACGCAGTCAAGGTCGGTCGCTTCCCCTTCATCGGCAATGGCAAGGCGATCGCCCTGGGCGAACCAGAGGGTATGATCAAGACTGTGTTCGACGCGGCAACCGGCGAATTGCTGGGGGCGCATATGATCGGCGCGGAGGTCACGGAATTGATCCAGGGATATGTCGTGGGTCAAAAGCTCGAGACAACCGAGGCCGACCTGATGGAAACGGTGTTCCCGCATCCCACGCTCAGCGAGATGATGCATGAAAGCGTGCTAGACGCCTATGACAGGGCGATCCATTTCTAACAAGGCTAGTCGGATCCGGCAAAACGCTCAGCCTAGCTAGTTCCTTTGCCTACCGCACGGCGTGGTGGGTTTGCGAGTGAAATCGAATTGGCACCCTTCCAAGACGCCGCTGCGGTTGATCAGGTCTGGAAGCCTCGTGATCCGGCTATCCGTTTACTAGGCGGAATGGACCAACGCGCGCAGTGAAACGACGGTGTCGCCTGTAACGCAGTATTGCACAGGATGAACTTCCGCCAAATATCCCGAGCGCGACGATCTGACCAATGATCCCGATTTTGCGATCTAGGTTTAAGCCTTGGCGCGGAAATAGCGCGCAGTCTTGATCACGGCGCATGCGTGTTCCCGTAATGTTCTGATTTTTCGCTTGGACGACTCGGGCGCGTCAACTATCTGTTAGGCTCTCTGGGTTCGAGGGTTGCATGGCCGAGCTGAAAAACATCGAAGTGCGCGGGGCGCGCGAGCATAATCTCAAGAATATTGACGTCGACATCCCTCGCAACGAGCTGGTGGTGATCACCGGTTTGAGCGGGTCGGGGAAGTCCAGCTTGGCTTTCGACACAATCTATGCGGAGGGGCAGCGGCGCTATGTTGAAAGTCTGAGCGCCTATGCGCGGCAATTCCTCGACATGATGGAAAAGCCCGATGTGGA
>JBCCNY010000397.1:0-2901 GCA_039025595.1 Pseudomonadota bacterium
ACCTTTGCCACCAGTGGCATGGTCGTTGTCGGCGGCGAGGTCGGCCTGTCTGATCAGGAAAAGCTAAAGACCTATATGGGCAGCATCGGTGAGATCGCCCGGGATTGCATCAAGGATATCGGGTATGAGCAGGAGCAGTTTCACTGGAACACCTGCCGAGTTCTGAATTTCCTGCACGAGCAATCGGCGCATATTGCCCAAGGCGTGGACAAAGACGGCGCCGGTGATCAGGGGATCATGTTCGGCTATGCGACCGATGAAACAGAGGCGCTCATGCCCGCGCCGATCCAGTTTTCCCACGCGATCCTGCTCAAACTGGCCGAGGCGCGCAAATCCGGGGCGGAACCGACGCTGCGCCCGGATGCCAAGAGCCAGGTTTCCCTACGCTACGAGGATGGAAAACCGGTTGAGGTGACATCGATCGTTCTGTCCACCCAGCACGAGAATGAAGACCAGAAAAGCGACGATATCCGCGCCATTGTTGAGCCATACATCCGCGAAGTCCTGCCCGCAGACTGGATTACCAACGCCACCGAATGGTGGGTAAATCCAACCGGTACGTTCGTGATCGGTGGACCCGATGGCGACGCGGGTCTGACCGGGCGCAAGATCATCGTGGATACCTATGGAGGGGCCGCGCCGCATGGAGGTGGCGCCTTTTCGGGCAAGGACCCGACAAAAGTGGACCGCTCCGCAGCCTATGCCGCGCGCTACCTCGCCAAAAACGTGGTCGCTGCGGGCATGGCGGAACGCTGCACGATCCAGCTCAGCTATGCCATCGGCGTCGCCAAGCCGCTCTCGATCTACGCAGACACGCATGGCACCGGTGAGGTGGCCCCGGCAGATATTGAAAAGGCGATCTCCAAAGCGATGGACCTGACGCCGCGCGGGATCCGCGAGCATCTGGGCCTCAACCGTCCTATTTATCAGCGCACCGCCGCCTATGGCCATTTCGGACGCGAGCCCGAGGCCGATGGTGGGTTCAGTTGGGAAAAGACGGATCTAGCCGACGCCTTGCGGTCTGTGGTTTGATCCAAAGCGTTTTCGCAATCGGCCTGAGTTTAGCCCGGGTCACGATCGCCCGGATCCTAGTGGCCCCGTTCGCGATCGTATGGGTCGCGATGGCCTGGGTCTCTATGGCTTGCGCCGATACCGGTCATCCGAAATTCACCTTGGATGGCAATCGTCTGATTTACGACACGGTGAACGTGCCTGAGGACGTTGTCGATGACATAGAAGATGAGGATGTCACGGTGTTGCGAGCGCTCCTGCAAACCAATCCGGGTATCGAGGTGCTGGAGCTGAACTCGGAGGGTGGTTCGCTATGGGCTTCCCATGACATCGCGGACATTGTCATCGACTTTGAAATAGCGACGCATGTGAACGGCGAATGCTCAAGCTCGTGCCCACGTATCTTTCTCGCCGGCTTTGTGCGCACGATGAGTCGCGGCTCACGCATTGGCTTTCATCAGACCGGCTGGAGCCCACGCAATGTCCGCAGTTACTATGAAAGTGAAGCCGAATATGAAGGCTGGGCTGATCCATTCGAGTATGGATCCTGGATTTATCAGGATACGCAAGCCGAAATGCATGAATCGTTACTCTATATGGTACGGCGCGGCGTCGATCCTCTTTTTGCCATTGAGACGCTCAAATCACCGCCCGGTAGCATGTGGTATCCATACCGTGCGCGGCTTCTCGCGGCGGGTGTTTTGACCGAGTGAAACTCGATGTGTCATGGGCCATCAGAGCAAACCAAAACAGGCGGCATGCAATGACCGGGCTGTCGAGACCTTACCGTAACTTTTACGGACGCATAAAGGGTAAAGCTCTGCGTCCGTCTCAGCAAGTCTATCTCGATCAAGATCTCATCGCTCTTTCGCCTGGGCCTGTGGGCTGGGATGTCAATCCAGACCGTTTGCCGCTGGATCTGAAGACACTTTTTTGTGGTTGTCCTGTCTGGATTGAGATCGGTTTTGGCGGTGGCGAGCATCTGGTCCATCAGGCGAGTGCGAACCCGCAAGTTGGGATCATAGGGAGTGAGCCATACATCAACGGCGTAGCTATGCTCTTGGGCAAAATCCGGCAGCACGGATGCCGCAATATTCGGATCCATCCCGGCGATGCGCGCGACCTCTTTGACGTGCTACCCGATGCCTCAATCGACCGGGCTTTCCTGCTCTATCCCGACCCATGGCCCAAGGCGCGCCACCATCGCCGCCGTTTTGTCACCGGGGAGCATCTGATCCCGCTGGCCCGCACGCTCAAACCGGGGGCCGAGTTTCGCATCGCCACCGATATAGCCGATTACGTCCGTCAGGCTCTGCAAGAGGTTCCAAAGGCAGGGTTCGACTGGCAGTGCGAGGGCCCAAAAGACTGGCGCATGCCGTGGTCAGACTGGGTCTCGACGCGCTACGAGCAGAAAGCGCTGCGCGAGGGGCGCCGACCGCACTACCTGACATTCCTCCGACGCTGAAAGTCAGGCCGCCATTTGGGCGGAAAGCTTGTCCAGCATTTCAAGGCAAAGCGAGAGCTGTTCCAAAGCTATGAACTCATCCGCTTTGTGCGCCTGATCGATCGAGCCCGGCCCACAGACCACCGCTGACAGACCCAGACCCTGAAATAGGCCTGCCTCGGTGCCAAAGGCCACCGTGTCGGTCCTGTTCGCGCCGGTGAGCGCCATAACGAGATCGCGCGCTTCATTGTCTTGCATCGGCATCAGGCCGTCGACGCGCCCCAAGGCTTGCGTCGAGATCGACCCGCCCTGATGGACCCGCCGCATCGCCGGCAGGAGTTCTGTGTCGCAGAAGCGTTGCAGCTCTTCCTTCACGAAACGCTCATCGGACGGCTGGACAGGTCGAAAATCCCAATCCACGCGAGCCGTGTCCGGAATGACATTAT
>JBCCNY010000398.1:0-2895 GCA_039025595.1 Pseudomonadota bacterium
CGTGATTTCCGGAGGGCTCAGACCTCAAATCGATTAAAGCGCAGTGTAACGTGCCGAAGGCCTGAGGTTCCAAGCCTCGGAACTGACAAAAGACACACTCACCAACGACGTCAGAGGCAGTCTACTCTATTTCGAT
Organism: Pseudomonadota bacterium; assembly: GCA_039025595.1. GTDB lineage: Bacteria > Pseudomonadota > Alphaproteobacteria > Rhodobacterales > Rhodobacteraceae > Roseovarius. The sequence continues at coordinate 137 of JBCCNY010000398.1, forward strand.
CCCAGACTTGCGGATTGCGCTCCGGTTCAAAGCGAAAGTTGTCTGAGGGAACGAAAGAGAAGGGCCCGCGTGGAGCTATTGGATTGCCTCAGTCATCAATCCTCGTCCTCGTCCTCGTCGAAACCACACTTTGCCGAGCGGTTTGTCATGGCTGATACGGTCTTAATAAATCGCTGGATCCAAGCCAGTCGATGAAGAGGCGGCGCTAGCTGTCATCTTAGTTCCAACTCGCTCGTGCTGATGAAAGCCGGATCAGGCCGGCTCGGAAAGAAGTGAAAGCGATTGTGGCGGGTGTGATAGGTGGTTTTTCTTTCCTGCGGTACGAGGTTTCTAGGTTTGTATCTCGAAACCGGTTTGGTCTGTTGCAACGCACCAAAGCTTGCGAAAACCAAGTCAAAAGAGAAGCAAACTTGGCTTTAGCCCTCCCGATATAGGACTGGGGCTAAAGGTGTCTATCCGGTTGTTAAGACGAAAAGGCAGCCTCAATCGCCCTCTCCCATCTCGTAGCCAAGGTGTCGCGCGACGGTGAAGATATCCTTGTCGCCGCGTCCGCACATATTCATGCAGATGATATGATCAGGGGGCAGTTCTGGCGCAATCTTCATCACGTGAGCCAGCGCGTGGCTCGGCTCCAGCGCGGGAATAATACCTTCCCGCTCGCAGCACAATTGGAACGCTTCCAGCGCTTCGGCGTCGGTGATCGAGACATATTGAGCGCGCCCGATATCGTGCAGCCAGCTATGCTCTGGCCCGATGCCGGGGTAATCGAGCCCAGCCGAGATCGAATAGCCTTCCAGGATCTGGCCGTCCTCATCCTGCAAAAGATACGTGCGGTTGCCATGCAACACGCCAGGCCGACCGCCTGTCAGCGAGGCGCAGTGCTCCATCTTGGCATTCACGCCCTTGCCGCCAGCCTCGACGCCGATGATCTCGACCTCCTTATCGTCGAGGAACGGGTAAAAGAGACCCATCGCGTTTGACCCGCCTCCGATCGCGGCGATCACCGTATCGGGCAGGCGACTCTCCGCCTCGTGCATCTGCGCGCGCGTCTCTTTGCCAATGATCGACTGGAAATCGCGCACCATCGCAGGATAGGGATGCGGGCCCGCCACTGTGCCGATGCAGTAAAATGTGTCGCGCACATTGGTCACCCAGTCGCGCAAGGCATCGTTCATGGCATCCTTGAGCGTGCCCCGTCCCGAGGTTACAGGCACCACCTCCGCGCCCAAAAGCTTCATCCGGAACACATTGGGTTTCTGACGTTCCACGTCATGGGCGCCCATGTACACTACGCATTTCAAACCGAATTTTGCGCAAACCGTGGCTGTCGCCACCCCATGCTGGCCAGCGCCGGTTTCGGCGATGATGCGCGTTTTGCCCATACGACGGGCGAGCAGAATCTGGCCCAGCACGTTATTGATCTTATGCGCGCCGGTATGGTTGAGTTCGTCGCGCTTCATATAGATTTTTGCGCCGCCCAGATGCGTGGTCAAACCTTCGGCAAGATAGAGTGGGCTGGGGCGTCCGACATAGTGTTTCCAGAGAAAATCCATCTGATCCCAGAAACTCTGATCGGTCTTGGCGCGCTCGTACTGGTCCTCAAGCTCGAGGATCAGCGGCATGAGCGTTTCCGAGACAAACCGCCCGCCGAACTGGCCGAATCGGCCCTTGTCATCCGGTCCAGTCATGAAGGAATTGAAGAGCTCGTTCATCGCAAGATCACCCCGTGTCAGATCAAAATGTGATAAGCTAGCGGGCCGCTGGTTTCCAGTGTCTTTCCCCCAACGAACGGTTTCTGGGACGGTGCAAATCAGCGCAGGCGCACCGAATGAGTTCTAAGGCTCTGTTTCTATTAGAATCTAGCGCGTTTGCGAGACATCGATGTTACGTTGATACTGAGTCAGTCGGGAATTCTGCCAAGCCGTCGTTTGAATAGGGAATGCGGCCTAAAGCGGCATTTTGAAACCGGTATCGGACGGTGTGAAGCCCTGTGCCACGTAGAAGCAATGCGCTTCACTGCGGGTTGTGTTCATGTTGAGTTGCAAGAGACTGCAACCTGCCTCCAGCGCTCTTTTGCGCATATCAGCCACTATATGCACCCCGAAAGCCCCGCGCAGAGGAGGCGACACGCACACCCTCGACCCGGGCGCGCCGGGTCACGTGCAACCACAGGCCAGAGATGAAGGTGAATTGGTAGAACGCGAGCAACCGACCTGTGTCGGCTTCGCCCACAATTGGCAGATTGTGCGGCTCTGAAAGCATGCCGGTGAAGGCCGCGCAATAGGGGTGAGGTCGCATCCTTCTCGGCTCTGTCCCAGAATGCAATCGGCCAGCAGAGCAATGATTTCTGGAATGTTGTCGTTGCGCACCTCACGGAAGCGGATCATGCTTCGCGGGTGGCGGCGACAAAGGCATGCATGAGGTTTGCGTCCTTCACTGCTGTGGCGGTTTCGACGCCAGAGGCCACGTCCACCTGACGCGCCCCCGTGAGGCGGATGGCGTCTGTCACGTTTTCCGGGGTGAGCCCGCCGGCCAGCATCCAGGGCAGCGACCAGTCACGTCCGGCAATAAGCGACCAGTCGAAGCTGACCGCATTGCCGCCGGGTCGGTCCGCGCCGGGGGGCGGCTTGGCATCAATCAAGAGCTGGTCCGCGACATCCGAATAGGCGTCAATCGCGGACAGGTCGTCGGTAGTGGCGACGCCCAAAACCTTCATCACCATTTTTTTAGTCCGTGCCTTCACCTCGGCCACGCGAGAC
>JBCCNY010000399.1:0-2876 GCA_039025595.1 Pseudomonadota bacterium
AAATTCATCGTGTGACGTTTCTTCGGCAACGGCATTGGGGTCGAACCCGTCGAAAAGGTTCGGCTCAACCTCCAGAGGCGCCTCAGCCGCCACCTCGGACGTAGGAGCGGAAAACTCGTCATCCACATGCAGGTCTTCGGACGCCACCTCTGACTGCGCCAGCGCTGCCTCGGGACGCAAAGGCTCCGCCAGCGACCGGCGCGGCAAGGGCACATCGCGATCCTCTTGATTGGCATCGATGCCGGTTGCCACAACCGACACGCGCATCACGCCGTCCATATTGGGATCAAGCGTCGAACCAACGATGATGTTGGCCTCGGCATCCACTTCTTCCCGGATCCGGTTCGCAGCCTCGTCCAGTTCGAACAATGTGAGATCGTAACCGCCGGTGATATTGATCAAGACACCGCGTGCGCCACGCAGGCTGATCTCGTCCAAGAGCGGGTTGGCAATGGCCTTTTCGGCCGCCTGAACCGCGCGTTCCTCGCCGTTATCCTCGCCGGTTCCCATCATGGCCTTGCCCATCTCATCCATGACGGCCCGAACATCGGCAAAATCCAGGTTGATCAAACCGGGGCGCACCATCAGATCGGTCACGCCTTTCACACCCTGATAGAGCACATCGTCGGCCATTGAGAACGCCTCGGTGAAGGTCGTTTTTTCGTTGGCTAGACGGAACAGGTTCTGATTGGGAATGATGATCAGGGTATCGACCATTTTCTGGAGCGCCTCGACACCCTCTTCGGCCTGACGCATCCGCTTGGAGCCCTCGAACTGAAACGGCTTTGTCACAACACCGACGGTCAAAACACCCAGTTCGCGCGCCGCTTGGGCAATGATCGGAGCCGCACCTGTGCCTGTACCACCTCCCATGCCGGCAGTGATGAAACACATATGTGCGCCAGCCAGCTGGTCGACGATCTGTTCAATATTCTCTTCAGCGGCAGCTGCGCCCACCGCGGCCTTGGCCCCGGCTCCCAAACCTTCGGTAACTTTGACACCGAGCTGGATGCGCTCTTCTGAATTGCTTTGCGCGAGCGCCTGAGCGTCTGTGTTCGCGACGACGAAATCCACACCTTCGAGGCATTTCTCGATCATATTATTGACAGCGTTACCGCCCGCGCCGCCGACACCAAAAACGGTGATCCGTGGTTTGAGGTCGTGATCCGGCCTCGGCATGCTGAGATTCAATGTCATACGTTTTTCCGCCCTTTTGCCTGTTGTGCAGCCTGCCTTACCGATCTTTGCGTTTTCGGTTTCAATGACGGGCAACCCACCGCTTGAATATACCCGATACTACCGAGCGTTCCCCGCCTCGTCACCTAGAAAAGCGCCGAAGCACGCAAAATGTGGCTATTTTATGGCACAAATCCCCAGCATTTGCGCTTAACGGATAGATTTAGAGGAAACTCAACGCATAAATACTGTATGGCGCGCCGGAATGCGCGCCAGTGGAAGACACTCTTCATCGGCAAGGCGCCAGATTCGCCGCCTACCAATTATCCCTGAACCAACGCACAGCCCGCTTGAGCGAGCGTGCCGGATACGTGTCAACGGGCAGATCAAAATCCCACCATTCATCCTGCGGATGCGCCGCAAACAGGCACATTCCGACCGTACTGGCAAAACCTGCCCCCGTGGCTGCCTGCGGTAAGCCGTGCACGCGTAAGGGACGCCCGATACGCACCTGTTGGCCCAGAATACGTGTGGCCAGACCGTCAAGACCCGGGATCTGGCTGCCGCCACCCGTCAGAACGATCTGCTGACAAGGCAAGTGTTGGAAACCAGCCGCATCTAGGCGCTTTCGAACCTGTTCGAGGATTTCCTCGACCCGCGGCCGCATGATGCCGATCAGTTCGGCGCGGCTCACCCGGCGACGGTCATGTTCCCAATCACCGGTCTCCCCGCCGATATCGATCATGTCACGATCATCCATACCCGTCGCCACAACGCCGCCGTAAAAGGTCTTGATCCGCTCTGCGGTGGCTTTGGGAACTTGAAGCCCAAGCGAGATGTCATTTGTAATATGATCGCCGCCCACGCGTGCGCTTTCAGAGAAAATCATGTGTTTTTTCAAAAACACAGAGACGCCGGACGTGCCGCCGCCAAGGTCGATACAGGCAGCGCCAAGCTCTTGTTCGTCCTCTACCAGCGCAGACAAACCCGCGACATAGGCGGAACTCGCAAGACCAGCGAGCTCCAGATCGCAGCGTTTCACACAATGCGCAAGATTCTGGATCGCCGTGGCATCGACGGTCAGCATATGCATGTCAACGGACAGATCCTCGCCCCGCTGACCGCGCGGATCGCCCAGACCGCTGCGATGATCGAGCGCGAAGTTCACCGGCTGCGCATGCAGCACTTCGCGTCCCGTCCCATAATCAGGCACATCACAGGACGATAGAACGCGGCTGATATCTTGTTCACAGACCGTGACATCACCAACATTCACCTGCCCGGCGATACCGTAACTGCGCGGCGCCGCCCCGGAGAAACAGGCGATGACATGGTCGACCCGGATCTGGGCCATTTTCTGAGCGGCCTGCAGGGCTGTTCGGATCGCTCTTTCGGTTTCGTTCATTGCCGCGATTTCGCCATATCGCACCCCCCGCGATCGGGTGGTTGCCGCTCCAATCACCCGAAAGCCCGCCTGCCCGGCCAAAGCCCCTATACCTTCTGCATCGCGCAGGCGATCGCTGCCATCGAAGCGCAAAACCAGGCAGGCAATCTTGGATGTGCCGACATCCAGCACAGCCACAACACCGCGCTGAATGGCCGCCCGGCGCATATTGCGCATGGCCCGCTGAGATGCATAAAAGTCGATCATCACTCGGCTACCCCTGTTTTTTGATCCGTCGATGTTTGTTTTATTCGCC
>JBCCNY010000400.1:0-2775 GCA_039025595.1 Pseudomonadota bacterium
CGCATAGCCCCAGGCCACCGCGTCATGGCGGGCGGTGCCGCCGCGCGACTGCCACAGGCCCCCCAGCACCGGATAACGCGGTCCGTCGAGATTGATGATTGGGCAAAGCTCTTTGACCTTGCCCGGCGAAATGAACTCGGTTGTCACACCCTGCAACGCATTGGCGTGGGCTGTGCGTTTATAGCCGCGCACCTCATGCTCGGTCTGGGCCAGCATGATCACACCGCGTGGGCTGAACATGATGTTGTAATTGAGATCCTGGCTCAACGTTTCATAGAGGCTGCGCGACTTTTCATACATCGCAGCAGAGGCATCCTGCAGATAGTTCGACCGGATGATCGTCGTGTTGCGCCCAGTATTACCGCCGCCAAGCCAGCCTTTTTCCAGAATGGCGACGTTTCGGACGCCGTGGTTCTTGCCGAGGTAATAGGCTGTGGCCAGACCATGCCCGCCCGCTCCGATGATGATCGCATCATACTTCTCGCGCGGCTCCGGAGAGGCCCAGGCGCGTTCCCAGCCCATATGGTTTGAAAGTGCTTCTTTCGCGATGGCAAAGGCGGAATAGTGTTTCATGCACGGCAAGCCTTTTTGCTGGTGGGAGTCCCTCGGTATTTATATGCGCTGGCGCGGATTTAGGAACGACACAACTTGCGGCATCAAAGGCGGGATTTGCGACATATGGCGCGCCGTTTGTCGCAGATTTGTTCATGATTGCGGGAGCTGTGCGACCCGCGGTTCTTTTGATCGGACACGCGATGGGTTAGATGACCCTCACGGGAAGGACACCAATGATTTTCTGGATGGTAACGATCACATTGGCGCTGGCCTGTGGCGCGATCCTCGCGCTGGCATTGCTGCGCGGGCGCGTGGGCGATGCGCCGCCAGAGGCCTATGATCTGCAAGTCTATCGAGACCAGATGAAAGAGGTCGACCGCGATCTCGCCCGTGGCGTGCTCACCGAAGAAGAGGCCGAGCGTATCCGCACTGAGGTCGCGCGGCGTATCCTGGCGGCGGATGCGAAGCTCAAGGCGCGGGAAACTTCGGACACGCAGCCCAAACTGGGCGGACGCGTGATGGCCGCCATGCTGATTTTAGGGCTCGTGGCGGGCGGTGGCGCTCTTTACGCCTGGCTTGGAGTCCCGGGCTATGGCGATTTGCCCCGTGCTGCACGCCTCGCTGCCTCCGAAGAGGAACGCTTGAGCCGTCTCGATCAAGCGGCTGCCGAGGCGCGGCTGCCTGCGCGCGCGCCTCTGGCTCAGCTCGAACCCGATTTTGCCAATCTGTTGGTACAGTTGCGCCAAGCCGTATCTGATCGGCCCGGCGATGTCAGGGGCCTCACGCTACTTGCGCGCAACGAAGCCCTGATCGGTGATTACACCGCCGCACATCGCGCGCAGATGCAGCTGATCGAAGCCAAGGGCGATGCGGCCACGGCAGAGGATTTTTCGGTGCTGGCCGATATGATGGTCTCCGCCACGGCTGGATATGTGTCCTCTGATGCTGAACTGGCGCTCCGGGCGTCGCTGGCGCGTGACTCTGAAAACAGGCGCGCGCGATACTATCTGGGTCTCTACTTTATTCAGATCGACAGACTGGATTCGGCGTTTCGTACCTGGGATCAGCTTCTGCGGGACAGCACATCGGACGACCTTTGGACGCCGGTTCTGCGCGAGCAGCTTCCCGAACTGGCCTGGCGCGCTGGCAATGCCCGCTACGAATTGCCTGCCGAAGACGACAGCGTACCGCTCAGCCAGCAGCAGATCGAAGCCGCCGGTGAAATGACCCGCGAAGAGCGCGCCGAGATGATCCGCGGGATGGTCGAGGGGCTTTCCGAGCGCATCGAGACCGAAGGCGGCAGCGTCGAGGACTGGGCGCGCCTGACCAATGCGCTTGCTGTGTTGGGGGATTTTGACCGCGTCCGCACCACGCTTGAACAGGCGCGGATTGAGTTTGCGGATCGCCCACTGGATCTCGATCTTATTGAAAATGCCGCCAAGCAGGCCGGTTTTTCCGAATGATCATTAACGATATCGCGGAATTCACCGCTGCCCTGCCCGCGCATCGCCCGCTTCTCGGCCTCGATCTGGGCACCAAGACAATCGGTGTGGCACTCTCCGATGCACTTTTGTCAACCGCAACGCCGGTGGAGGTGATTGCGCGCAAAAAGTTTACAGCGGACGCCACAATGCTTCTGGGTCTGGCGGCGGACAGGCAAGCGGCAGGCGTCGTTCTGGGCCTGCCCTTCAATATGGATGGCAGCGAAGGCCCCCGTTGTCAGTCCACGCGCGCATTCGCGCGCAACCTCGCGGCCCGGACCGACTTGCCGATCACCTTTTGGGACGAAAGACTATCGACTGTGGCGGCCGAACGCGCCCTGATCGAGGCAGATTTGACCCGAAAACGTCGCTCTGAAGTGATCGATTCCGTGGCCGCCGCGTATATCTTACAAGGAGCGCTGGACAGGATCGGTGTGCTTCGCGCATAACTCCGGCCTCAACAGCTTAACAACCAACCGCGCGTGGCGCCAAGGCAAGAGTGAACGAGTAACGTGGACGACACCCCCGTCTGGACCAGAAACGAGATCGAATCGCCTTGCGTGAAGCTGTGCGTCGTGCATCCCGAGGCCAAGATCTGCACAGGCTGCTATCGCACGCTCGAAGAAATCGGCGGATGGTCTCAGATGACGCCGGAACACCGTGCGCAGGTGATGGAAGAGCTGCCCACGCGTGCGCCGCTCTTGCAAAAGCGTCGCGGCGGTCGCCGCGCAAGGCTCGC
>JBCCNY010000401.1:0-2763 GCA_039025595.1 Pseudomonadota bacterium
TATAACCGTAGCACCAGATCAGACCGCGATCGAACCAGATCTGCGCTTCATTCGAAGACGTCGAAACGGGGCGGCTGTGAGAGCCAAGATTGAAATAATCCTGCATGGGTCTCCCCAGTTATCTTGCTAGAAGGGCAAAGGGTTTTGCCTAATTTTGCCGATCTTTGATTGTCTTGCGCCACTATCATTACCTGGAAATGCTACTTCGTCACCCTGCGTTAATGCGCCGGTCTCGACACATCTTCAGGCAAATTGCTGCAAACCGTGCAAGCTTGCGGCGATTTTGGAAAGGTCGTTGTCCTCTTGCTTGGTCAATTCCTCCAACAGGTTTTCAAGAACCAATTCGCGATCCATCTGTGCGGCTATTTTTTGTCCGACATCTCTGTAGGCTTCGAACTGCTCGGGCGAGAAAAACTGATTGCTCGTCGGGTCAGAGGGAAACAGCGGGTTGCTGCCGCGATAGCCTTTGGTCCTCAGGCTCACTTCACGGATCAGAGTTGACTTGAGATAAATGATCAATCCCTTTCGCGGCGCGCTTGTACGCTTAGCCGAGTTGCGGCAGGCGCGATAACCGTCTTGTCCGTCATTTTGGGGGCTGCCTTCATAAGTGACACTAGCGAGAAAATAACCTTTATCGGCGTATTCTGCGCCGCTCGGATATTCATCCTTCACCTCGCGCGCCACGAGATCATGTGGGCCCGTTGTGGTCTTTGTTCCATCCTTGGAAACAATTCCGTCCCGTCGAGTCCATTTGTCGTTGAACGTCACATCGAATTTTATCTTGGCTCCAAAATCCTCTGAGACGCGCCGGATCAGGACGGAGAAGGCATCGTAGGAATATTCCGGATCGTGACCGCCATCGCAAACGAGCATGACCCGGCATTCGCGACGGATCATTTCGTAAAGACCCAGATTGTCAAAATGCCCACCGTCTGAGAGCTCGATGTAACCGGGCGTCTCTCGCCAGGGTTTCCCGAGATTAGACTTGGGCGTTGTCCCCATAACCTCTGACGAGATCAGCCGTTTCGCCAATTGTGTGAAACCGGGATGGATGCGGTTGCCGAATTTGGAGATGTTGGGGCGCTTCGTCCACCGGAGCCAGTATCCCAGCCGCAGACTAAGAAAGGTCATTGCAATCGCAACCGGTGATGATGTCGTCGGTCCTTGGCCGGCGAAACCGCCCTGAGGATTGACGGCTGCACCGGATACCGCCGTGGCCGTGGCGAGCGTCAGACGATCCTTCGCCACATATTCCGTCCTTTTCCAATGCGTCATGTCTGAGCCACAGAAAAGCGGAGACAGGATGAAGTTGTCGCCTCTGCGGCGTTGGGCCCGCGTATCGGGCGCCCACCAGGACAGGATATTGGTATTGATCAAGTGGATCGCCGGCGTTTTACGGTAGGACGGGTCGAAGTTTTGCTTCAATTCCGTCAAACGCAACCTGTCCGCTTGGAGCGCGACGCCACCACCCGACTTGGCCAAAGGGTTGTGATCTTTTCCTGAGGCTTTGATCTCGTCCTTGTTCGGCATGAACGCCTCCATCAGGCGGTCACGATAGAAGCGCCCGAGAGATACGTCATTGATGTTGCAGATCACCGCTAGAAAAAAGCTTGCCACCGTGACGGCCGCGACTGATCCAGCGGACCAGCTCAGCGCGATATGCATCGCCAAAACAGCAACTGATACGATGAGCAGGATCGCCCCAAGCACGACGGTGATACTGCTGAATGTACCGAAAATGCCGCCCAACCTTGCGCGATAGAGACCGAAAATCGATATGGCGGATCCAATGGTGGCGCCGAGAGCGCCGAAGTTCAGGGGTCGCGGGTCGCCATTCTCAAGCTCGAAGAGCAGTTTATAGATCTCTTCGATATGTCCGGTCACGACGGGGAGAAGACCAATTGGCAAGCACAAGAACGCGGCAATCAGAAAAAAACCTGCCATGCGTTCGATGAACTTGCGCCACAGATAGCCGGATTCGAACTTTATAAAAGTCCCAAGCGAGTAGACCGGAAAGAGAATGACCAAAACAAGAAGGCTCGCCAACCCGGCCAGGCTAAAGCCAAGAAAAAAGTAGCTGCCATCGAACAGGTCCAGAAACTCAACGGCCTTCTCCCAACCCCCTGTTGTGGCACCTTCGCTATCCTCCGACGGCTGCATTGCTGCGTTTGTATCCACGCTACCATTGGTGGCTTTTGCCGTCTCAGCGGAGCTTTTTGAGACGGCGCCCTCCTCATCCAAGCTGGCATCCTTGGTGCTGGCGTCAGTTTCGTTCGCGCCGCTGTAGGTTTCGTCGCCCGCGCCTGCGCTCGGTCTTATGCTCAACAGCGCGTAAAACAGACCCGATGCAAGACCGATCCAGATCAACATGTTAACCAGGATAGATCGCAAAACGACATAGGCACCGACCAGAGCGTCACGAAACCCTCCCGGCATCAGATAACTGATATTCGCCCTCAGATGACGGATGAATTCGCCGTGATGAGCGAAAGGATCAGCCTGTGCCTTGGGAATAGCGCCAGCCTTTTCTGCGGCATGGCTCCCGCCCGTTGTGAAGGCTCGTGCGGCCGTCTGAGCGATGCCCCCGAGCATCGTCGAGGGCATTTGCGTGTCATCGGTATAGCCCCAGTAGGAGAGCGCAGCGCCCGTATAACCCCCACCTGAAACGGTGGAGAGATAGTCGAACTTATGCAGAAGTTTCTTTCTTGCCAGGTATTCGACGACACCACCGCAAAAGATCGCAGAGCGCACACCGCCACCAGA
>JBCCNY010000402.1:0-2756 GCA_039025595.1 Pseudomonadota bacterium
CCAGGAGGCGGGCCTCGGCTTGATGAAGGCGGCGGACAAGTTTGACCCGGATCGAGGTGTTCGATTTTCGACCTATGCGGTTTGGTGGATCAAGGCGAGCATCCAGGATTACGTAATGCGCAACTGGTCGATGGTCCGGACAGGATCGACGAGCAGCCAGAAATCATTGTTCTTCAACATGCGACGCGTGCAGGCGCGGCTTGAGCGCGATGCGATGTCGCGCGGCGAGACCCTTGATGGGCACCAGTTACGCGAAATGATAGCCACCGAGGTGGGCGTTCCTCTGCGCGACGTGGAGTTGATGGAAGGTCGCCTGTCGGGCACGGACTTCTCCTTGAATGCCACACAGGCGGCCGATGACGAGGGGCGTGAGTGGATCGATACGATTGAGGATGATGGCCCGCGCGGCGATGAGATCGTCGAAGAGGACCATGACCGCGATGCTTTGCGCGTGTGGCTCAGCCAAGCGCTTTCGAAGCTGAACGACCGGGAACGGTTCATCGTTGCAGAGCGTAAGCTGCGCGGCGACGCACGGACGTTGGAAAGCCTCGGCGAAGAACTGAGCTTGAGCAAAGAACGTGTGCGCCAGATCGAGGCGGCGGCGTTCCAGAAGATGCGCAAGCACCTCGAAAAGCACGGCACCGAGGTCCAGAGCCTTTTGGCCTGATCGACGGCACGTCGCGGATCGCTTTTCGGCAGAACTTTGTGGTGTTTAAAGAGCGTCGTCAAACGTGTCTTGTGCGTAAGCGCGGGCAAACCTAGTCTAGGACTTGGAAACGGTCAGACGGGGACCCGAACGTGACACAGCGTATCCTGTTGGTTATTACGGGTGGCATCGCGGCCTATAAGTCGCTGGATTTAATCCGGCGGCTTCAGGAGCACGGGCTTTCGGTGACACCGGTTCTCACGAAATCAGCGCAACAATTCGTCACGCCGCTGTCTGTCTCGGCGATCGCGGGTCATAAGGTCTACACCGACCTGTTCGATCTCACCGATGAAGCCGAGATGGGTCATATTGAACTCAGCCGCAGCGCTGATCTGATCGTTGTTGCGCCTGCGACCGCTGATATCATGGCGAAGATGGCTCATGGTCAGGCCGATGATTTGGCGTCGACCTTGTTGCTTGCGACAGACACGCCGGTTTTGATCGCGCCTTCGATGAATGTCCGAATGTGGCAACACCCTGCGACGCAACGAAACCTTGCAACCTTGGCCGAGGACGGCATCGCTATGGTTGGTCCGAATGACGGGGATATGGCTTGTGGCGAGTACGGGCCAGGGCGTATGGCGGAGCCTTTGGAGATTAGACAAGCCATCCGGTCCTTTTTGGAAGACAAGCCGCTGGCTGGTCGACGGATTGTTGTGACGTCGGGCCCTACACAAGAGCCGATTGATCCGGTTCGTTTTATCGCCAACCGATCTTCTGGAACGCAAGGCGCGGCGTTGGCCGAGGCTTTGCGGGACAAAGGCGGGGAGGTTGTATTTGTCACTGGTCCCGCCGACGCTCCTGTGCCTCCGGGGGTCGAGTTGGTGAAGGTTGAGACCGCACAACAGATGTTGGCGGCGGTCGAAGAAGCCCTGCCCGCCGATGTGGCGATCTTCGCTGCCGCGGTCGCGGATTGGCGCGTGGATCACGCCGCGCAGCAGAAGTTGAAAAAATCCAAGGACGGAATGCCTCATCTGCAATTTGTTGAGAATCCGGATATCCTAGCCACGATTAGCGCACGGACGACAGACCGCCCAGAGCTTGTCATCGGATTTGCAGCAGAAACGGAGAACGTTTTGGACAACGCCACGGCGAAGCGTCTTCGTAAAGGATGCGATTGGATGATCGCGAATGATGTCAGCGCTGAAACGGGCATCATGGGTGGTGTGGACAACAAGGTGACGCTGATCACGGACACCGGAGCCGAAGAGTGGCCTCTTATGTCCAAACGCGAAGTCGCGCGCGAAATGGCGGAGCGGGTCACAAATGCTCTGACGAGTGCCAAATGAACGAACTCGCAGATCACGGCACGACGACACCTGTCGCTGCAAAGATTTACATGCGCTGGACAGAGCATGCGGATCAAACACTGGAACTGCCGTCTTACGAAACGCTCGGCGCGGCCGGTGCCGATTTGCGCGCGAACCTTCCAGACAAGGCATCCCGTTTGTTGCAAGCAGGCACTCGGATGTTGGTCCCGATCGGTTTGGTACTGGCACTGCCCCAAGGGTTTGAGGCACAGATCCGGCCACGTTCGGGCCTCGCCTTGCATCATGGCGTCACGCTTCTCAATGCGCCGGGAACAATTGACTCAGATTATCGGGGGGAGATTGGCGTCATCCTGGTCAATCTCGGATCGGAGGCTTTTGAGATCATCCATGGAATGCGGGTAGCTCAAATGGTGATTTCGCCTGTCGTGCAAGTTCCTTTCGAAATCGTCGACGCGCTGTCCGAAACATCCCGAGGCGCCGGCGGCTTCGGCTCCACGGGTTTTTGCACATGATCCTGTTTCTGGCCATGTCAGGCGTGATCTGGGCGATCGGCGCATTGATGAAAACACCGCTGCAAGCGCGATGGATCATGATCGGTTTGCTCTGGGTTGTTTTTGTGGCGGAACACTTGCTCTTGCCCGACGGGCACCCGGTGCGCGAGATGACAGGTAGGGATGCAGCGCCTTGGATTGTTGTCGGCGCGATTGTCGGCATCTTTCTGTTTTATCGCAAAGTTCTGGCCAATCTGCGTCAGCGGATAGCCGAGAGGGACGGCACGA
>JBCCNY010000403.1:0-2741 GCA_039025595.1 Pseudomonadota bacterium
AGCGAAGGCTCGAACCTGATGGTGATTTGGCGGCATGGCGACTCCTGCAGTGTCGCCGACTGTAGCCCCGATAAGTCACACTAATATGATGTCACAGAACTGAGGATTCGACTTGATAGCGCCGTGTCATCAGCCGTCTGGGGGCGTGACATGGCAAAGGTCGAACTGACTGGGATTTCCAAAGCATTCGGAGAGATCTCGGTTCTCAAAAATATAGACCTGCAGATTGAAGACGGAGAGTTCGTCACGCTGGTTGGTCCGTCAGGTTGCGGTAAGTCCACGCTCTTGAGAATTCTGGCTGGCTTGGAGGCGGCAGACAAAGGTCGGGTCCTGATCGATGGTCGCGACGTCACGCAGATACGCCCGGCAAACCGAAACCTCGCCATGGTGTTTCAGTCTTACGCGCTCTACCCTCATCTGAGTGTGGCTGAAAATATGATGACGCCGCTGCGGCTGCGAGACCTGTCGCGGGCGCAGCGCTTGCCTCTGTTTGGTCCACTTCTCGCGCGATCCAAAATGGTAGACCTCAAGGCACAGGTTCTGGACGCCGCGCAGACCCTGAAAATCGACCACTTGCTGGCGCGCAAGCCCGGAGAACTCTCCGGCGGCCAGAGGCAACGCGCAGCGTTGGGGCGGGCTCTTGTGCGCAATCCGGTTGCCTTTTTGATGGATGAGCCACTCTCAAACCTCGATGCCGCCCTTCGTGTTCACATGCGCGCCGAACTGGCCGAATTGCACAGGCGTCTTGCAACGACTTTTGTCTACGTCACCCACGATCAGGCCGAGGCGCTGACTATGTCAGATCGTATGGCGGTGATGATGGGAGGAAAGATCCTGCAGATCGGGCCGCCAGACGTGATCTACAATGATCCGCATCATCTGGAAGTCGCGAAATTCGTGGGTTCGCCGCCAATCAACCTCCTGCCGGGCGAGATCAGTGGCGCGGGCACGGTTACGCTTTTCGACGCGCCGATCGGCCACGCGCGCGGACATAACGGCGCGGTCATGATCGGGCTCAGACCGGAAGCCGTTTCACTGGCCGCTCAAGGCCCGAAGGGGCGCGTGGTTCATCGCGAGAATTTGGGGTCAGAGATCTACCTGCATGTTGTGCTTGAACAGGGGGCGCTTGAACAGGGGGCGCACCACGTCGTTTTGCGCACGGCGCCACACACTTCTGTCGGTCTGGGAGACAGCGTGCGTCTCGCGATCGATGCCGCCCGCGCCCTGATTTTCAACCCGGACGGTCGGCGCCTAGGATTCACCGAACGCGAATTGGAAAGGATCGCTTGATGCCACGAAGCTACGCGCATCTGTGGTTTATCGCGCCGGCCCTGTTTTTGATGTTCGTGATCCTGCTTCTGCCGATCATTCTGGCCGGGACGCTCAGTTTCACCAACTATTCATTGGGAAATACCGGCGCGGATTGGGTCGGATTCGATAACTACGAGCGCATCTTCACGCGATCCACCTATGAAAAAATGTTCGGCGCGACGTTTCGGTATGTCTTCGTCGTGGTTCCCATGACAGTCGCGCTCGGCCTTGGCGCGGCCCTGCTCATTCACTCGCTGACGCGGTTCGGCGATCTCTACAAGACCATCTACTTTCTACCGGTCATGGCCGCGCTGATTGCCATGGCGATTGTCTGGGAATTCGCGCTGCATCCCACTGTGGGGATCGTCAACGCCACACTCGAGCGGGGCTGCGGCACCTTTCTGGAGCGTTGGCACTGGTACGCGCAGGGCTGTGACCGCACCTTTCCGCTCTGGCTGACGGATCGCGATTACGCCATCTGGACGGTGGCCTTCATCGGGGTCTGGCAAGGCTTCGGCTTCAACATGGTGCTCTACCTCGCCGGTCTGACCTCCATACCGCGCGAGCTCTATCACGCTGCGGAAATGGATGGGGCCAAATCCGGCTGGGACCGGTTTCGCCTTGTCACCTGGCCGATGCTCGGACCGACCACGGTCTTTGTCGTCACGATCAGCTTTATCCGGTCCTTTCAGGTCTTTGACACTGTCGAGGCCTTCTATCCTCAAGGCGGGGGGCCCTCGAAATCCGTCTACGTGATGATGTTTGCGATCTACGAGAAAGCGATCCAGCAAAACCTGATTGGCATCGGGGCCGCAATCACCATCGTTTTCCTCGGCTTCGTGATGTTTCTGACGATCATCCAGCGCTGGCTCGTCGAACGGAGGACGCACTATGTCTGATGCCGCTTTGCAATCCACGGATACAAATTCCGCCACGGTTTTCCGGTTTCCGACCAGCGAGGCCATCAAACATGCCGTTTTGATCCTCGGCGCGATTGTCGTGCTACTGCCGTTTTACGTCATGTTGAGCTACTCGTTCAAAGCCCCGCATGAGATCATGCAGAACACCGGCGGGTTTTTCGGCACCCAAGAGCTTTTTCGCGATGATTTTTGCATCAAGCTCGGCAATGCGGTCGAGGACTGCATGGTCCGACCCGTCATCTACAATTACACGACCGCCTTCGAGAAGGCGCCGCTCCTGCGCTATCTGATGAATGGATTGATCGTCACGGTCTCGATCTTCCTCATTCAAATCATAGTGGCGCTGCCTTGCGCCTATGCGCTGGCGAAGCTTCGCTTTTGGGGACGCGAGGCGGTCTTTGGCCTCGTGCTGTTCTGTTTGTTGATCCCGGTCCATGCTATTGCGCTGCCGCTTTACATCATGCTGGCCAAGGTCGGTCTGACCAATACCTATGCGGCCCTCATCATCCC
>JBCCNY010000404.1:0-2737 GCA_039025595.1 Pseudomonadota bacterium
CCCGAAGCCAGCCGTCTCATTGCCGAGGCCGAAGAACTGGTTGGTTACGGTCTCTACATTGATCTTCTGGGGCCTCTAGCGGCAGGCAAGAAACGCTCTGACTTTCCTTTGGGCGGTGAGGAAGCGCGTTGCCGATATGCGCTGGAACGCGCAGGCGAGGGCGCCAATGTCGCGCTGATCTGTTCAGGCGACGCCGGTATCTACGCGATGGGCGCGCTGGTTTTTGAACTGCTGCATCGCGGATCAGAAGAACATGGCGTGTCCGATGCGGCGCGGCGCGTCGAGGTGATCTGCAGTCCCGGTGTGTCCGCCTTGCAGGCCGCTGCGGCGCGGGCAGGCGCCCCATTGGGGCACGATTTCTGTACGATCAGTCTGAGCGATCTGCTGACGCCAAGGGCCGATATCCTGCGGCGGCTGCGCGCCGCCGCGGAGGGAGATTTCGTGATTGCCTTTTACAACCCTGTCTCAAAGACACGGCGCACACTTCTAACGAAAGCGCGCGGTATTCTTCTGCAGCATCGCCCGGCGGACACGCCGGTTGTGTTGGCCAGCAAACTGGGTCGCAACGGCGAGACATTGCTTTACCGCCGTCTGGACGAGTTGGACGTGGACGAGGTCGATATGTTGACGCTTGTGCTGGTGGGCTCCAGCAATTCGCGCCTCGCCTGGATGGGTGAAGGGCCCAGGTTTTACACGCCTCGGGGATATGCGCGGAAAATCGACGGCGATCTTTCGGGTATCGGCGGAACTTGAGTATTTTTGGCAAGATGAAGTGCGGGGCGTGTAGATGACGGTGTATTTCATTGGTGCCGGGCCGGGTGATCCCGAATTGCTGACAAAGAAGGCCGAGCGGATCATTGGTGCATGTCCTGTCTGCCTCTATGCCGGATCGCTTGTGCCCGCAGAGGTGGTGGCTTGCGCACCAGAGGGTGCTATGATCCGCGATACGGCCCCCATGACACTCGATGAGACGCACGCGGCAATTCTTTCAGCGCATAGAGCGGGTAAAGATATCGCGCGTGTGCATTCCGGCGATCCCTCTCTTTACGGCGCTATAGCTGAACAGATCCGGCGGCTACGTGCGGATGATATAGACTATCAGATCGTGCCGGGCGTTCCGGCTTACGCGGCCGCGGCAGCGGCGCTTGGACAAGAGCTGACCGTTCCTGAAATCGCGCAATCGATTGTGCTGACCCGGGTATCGATGAAATCCACATCGATGCCAGATGGGGAGGCGTTAGAGAACTTTGCGCGTACTCGCGCGACACTGGCCATCCATCTGGGTATTCGGGCGCTCGCAGAGATCAGGCGGATTTTGGAGCCCTATTATGGTTCGGATTGTCCGGTGGTGGTGGCTTACCGGGTCGGGTGGCCCGACCAGTTGTTCATCAAGGGTACGCTGGAAGACATTCAAGCGCGCGTAAAGGCGGAAAAGATCACGCGTACCGGACTGATTCTGGTCGGGCCTGTTCTGGGCGAGATCAGTGATTTCAAGCAGAGCGCGCTCTACGATCCGGATTGCCCCCATGTCTTGCGTCCTGTCGCGGGAAAACACGCCTAAACATTGCGCTGCAGCACCTAACATGTTGCGTTGCAGCGTATTTTTTACGTGACTGTTTCATTATGACGATGGATAAAAACCAAGTGGTTTTTTATGGGGATGGTATGAGTACGTTTCTGCCAAACGACATCTTGGATGGGCTTGAAGATGCACGCCGCAAAGGCTGGCATTCAAGTCGACGCCTGCGCATTGAGGCCGGATCACAGCGTATTGCGGTGACCCGAGCTTGGGACAACGGTTTCGCGCTTCACGCGCGCGCTGCACCGAACCTGCGCGGTCTTGTGGATCTCTATGATGGGTCCCGTCATCTCAAGCGTTGCTTGATTGTGGCAAGCGAAGAAGACGGCGAGGAAATGCGTTACGAGTTGAAAGTGGTGAACGAGGCGACGGATGAACAACCCGTTGATTTCGAGCGGCCGTCTGATGCTCCGGTGGCCCTAATCGACAAAGCCTGAACCCGAACGCGCGGAGCGCACGTGCACAGATCTTCTTCTGCCCCGCAATTTCACCGACCGCATGACCCATGGCCTCGGTCCGCTAAAGTCCTGATTACTGGCTTTTTCGACCTGAAGTCGCAGTATTTCCAAAGAATGCGTGTCTGATCGTGGTCTTCATTGTTGCGACCAAGCGCGTGTCGGTATGTCCGGTGCTGGCCATAACCAGTTTGGAACTTGGCGTTGCGGAGAACCCATAGGAGGCATCGGCAACGCTCAGAGCCGCAGTCAAGGAGGACCTTCCCAGTAGTCCCACTGCGATACCGGCTTCCACTGCGGCGAGAATACCCTGCACGCTTTGGCTGGAATAGGCAATTCGGAAGGGTTTGCCGCGCGCTTCGGCAGAACGCAGGGCAGCATGACGCCACCAACAGGCATGATCGAACAGCGCCAAGGGTAGAGTCGTGTCGTTGGAGAAATCACGGTTTTGCGCGGTGACCCAGCATGTCGGATCCTCCAGAAGCAGCTCCTCGCCCGGTTTTGGAGTCTCAACCTCGTAAACCGCAAGATCGAGCCTCCTTTTTGCGAGTGCCTCGGGAAATCCGGCGCTTAACGCGCAGGTGACGTCCAGTTCCACCTTGGGATGCCGTCTGTTGAAATCCGCTATGATGGCTGTGAGCCGCGCTCGACCGTGATCGTCGGGAATTCCCAGCCGCAACCTGCCTTGCATAGGCGCGCCGGA
>JBCCNY010000405.1:0-2724 GCA_039025595.1 Pseudomonadota bacterium
AAGTCATCTTGTTAAACCGTGGTTTTCCGGTGTCTCAGAGCCAGAAATTGAAAAGCTTGTTGCACAGTATAATTGGCTGTCGGGCCCATCTCTGGCGATAGGCGACTTCAATATGGCGCCTTGGAGCCGTCCCATGCGCGGCATTTTGGATCAAACAGGGTTTCGAGCGGTCCGCGGGCAACCCGCGACGTGGCCGGCGTTTCCCGGTCCGATCAGACTGCCAATCGACCAGTTGCTGGTTCGTGACCGCGTGCGCGTGGTGAACATCGAAACGTTCGGCGGCCATTTGCGTTCAAACCACTTGGGTATAATCGCTGATATCGCGTTCAAATGAGCGGCCATCTGTGTCCGTTATGGGCATCAATATCGGCCTCTGTTGGCTGCCCGTTTAGGTTCGCTCTCGCTGTCGTGATGTGGCGTTTAGTTGTGGAACAAATTACCAGGGAGAATTCTGCTTTGCATCTGTTGGGGAATCTCCTATACGCGGCCGACGGCGGCTTCGGCCACATTTTACCGGACCTTGCTGGACGACATCCCGGCTTGTGCCCGTCACCCTTTGACCCAAGGAGACCCCGATGTCGATTACTTCAGAAGACAAAGCCAAAGTAATGAAAGAGTTCGCCACGAAAGAGGGCGATACAGGCTCCCCAGAAGTGCAGGTCGCAATCCTGACCTCCCGCATTTCGACGCTGACAGAGCATTTCAAAACGCATAAGAAAGACAATCATGGGCGCCGCGGTCTGCTCAAGATGGTGGCACAACGACGCAAGTTGCTCGACTATCTCAAGGGCAAGGATGAGGCGCGCTACAAGGATCTCATCAAGCGTCTGGGCATTCGTCGCTGATCTCGCCATGACGTTGTTGGACGTAATCGCACCCATCCGGGTGCGATTTTTCGTTTAGGCCCCGCTGTGCAAGAGATCGTCCGTGTTTTTATCTATGTCTTTGGAGCAATGAGCTGCATCGTGCTCGGCGATGTCGCGGGCAAAACACTGGTGGGTCAGGGTGTTGCACCGGCCTTCGTGGCTTGGACCCGGTTTGCGATTGCCGCCCTTCTGCTACTGCCATTCTCCGGTTTGAAAAGGACAGAGCTACGTCGGCTCCTTGACTGGCGGCTGTGGCTTCGGGCGGCCTTTGTCTGTTCCGCCATCGCCTCGATCCTGACTGGCTTGCAGACCGCCGAATTGGCAGACGCGTTCGGTGCATTCTTCGTCGGCCCGATCGTGGCCTATGCCCTTTCCGTGACCTTTCTCAAAGAGACACCCACAGCCGCGCGATTGGCTCTGCTTGTCTTGGGGTTCATCGGCGTTCTGATCGTGGTTCGACCTGGATTTGATACGACACCGGGGCTTGGTTTTGCCTTGCTGGCAGGGGTTTTCTACGGTGCCTATCTGACCGCGACGCGGTGGCTCGCCCCAGAGACACGACCGCGCTTTCTGCTTATTTCGCAGCTGTTGATCGGCTCGCTTCTGCTCGCTCCTTTGGGGTTTTCGGTGGCGATACCGCCGCTTACGACCAATCTGGTGCTGTTGGTCGTGGCCTCCGCGCTGGCTTCTGCGGCCGGGAACTTCCTGTTGGTGACGATCAGTCGTACGACCCCCGCCAGCGTAATATCACCGCTGATCTACACGCAACTGATCGCAGCGATTGCCGCTGGATACATATTTTTCGGAGATCTACCCGACCTTCTGGCACTGGCGGGTCTTTCGCTGATCCTCGTTTCCGGACTGGCATCGCTCCGACTGATACATCGGTAAGAGCAAAGCTCAGTTCAGCGGTGAAAAGGGTCGGTCCGGATTGTAGTATGTGGCGAGGTAGTCAAGGATCAGATCGCGGTCTTCCTCGACGATTTCATTCATGCCCATATCCTCGACCATCCAGACCAGAATATCGTCCCAACCGTCGCGCGTCTGACCCTGCTGCGCGATGATCATCTCTGAATGGCAGGCAGTGCAGTAATCATGCGTGATCTGAGCACCGGGCATCGGATGTAGGATGCCAACGTCATAGATGACCTCGCTCCGCCCCTGTTCGTCAGAGACGGTGATTTCGGCCATAGCGGCGCCCGAGAGTGTAATACCGTACACCAAAGCCGCGCGCATGACCCCAAAACAACTTTGCATCGTGACCCATCTCCCTGCCTCAAGCGGGCGCGATGTCCTGATCGCGCCCACCTGTCGGTTGGTTCAGCTCGCCATGACACCAACACGGTGGAAGGTGTTGTTGAGATATCCACGCGGGTTCCAAGAAATCGCGTGCGGCTGCGCAACCCCGTTACTGTCCGTTGCCCGCGCCCAGATCTCGTAATACCCGGCCTGCGGGAAGGTCACGCTGGTGCTCCATGTTTGCCACGCGCCCTTGTTGACCGGCGCGTTCAACTCTGCTGGTTGCCAGGTGGCACCAAAATCGATTGAGACTTCGAGACCCTCAACCGTGGCATCCCCGACCCAAGCCTTGCCACGGACATCTTGTGTCAGCCCCGTCGCGCTTTCATTTGCTGGAAAGGTGATCAGTGATTTGACCGGCATGGCCTCCATGATGACCATGTCCTCGTCTGGTACATCAGTGCCCGGGGCGACCGGATAGGCGGGCACGCGGTACGACTTACCCGTCATTTTGGCGCCGTCATGTTCGACATCGCGGATCTGGATACGCGTGAGCCATTTCTGCGAGCATGATCCAGGCCATCCCGGAACAACCAGCCGCAAAGGCGCGCCGTTCATT
>JBCCNY010000406.1:0-2724 GCA_039025595.1 Pseudomonadota bacterium
CTGGTCGTCGCGGAATGGATCTATCTCGACTGGGCCAGCCCACATGCGGATCGGGCCGCCGCCCTTCCTTTTTGGCTTGGCGAATGGATCGAGCTTCATTGCGGTCCGGGCTTTAGCGACGTCGTGAACTATCTGCGCACTCAATTGGATCAGGCCTGGCCAGCACTCGACAGCGCCGCACAAGCGCATGTGGCCGCTCTTTTTGCAGAGGCCGTGCGGCTAGAACTTGCGTTCTTTGATGCGGCGTGGAAGGGCTTTGCCGTCCAACGCTGAGGTAGGCCTCAGGCGGGATGCGGCGCGCATGTCTTTGCGAACTCAAGAACCTCCTGCCGAAGCACCTCCCAATCCGTGAATTCATGCTCGGACGCGTGTGGATCATAGGGTTTACCGCGAAGCAAAACATGCTGCAGCACTTGCGTTGAATAGTAATCATACTGTGCAGCATGCAATGCTCCAGCCACCAGAAGATCTTGCTTGGTGGTCAACTCGTTACGCGCCTTCAAGTCGCTGACATAGCCGCGCGCGTCCTCATGTCCTTCGTCAAAGGCAGCATTCAGGCTGACCGAACATAGAAGTGTCGGCAGGGCGCTCAATTCCCGGCGATTGGCGTAAACAAAGACCTCAAAGCCTTTGGGATGTCTGTGTTCGTGAACCGATCCGGCGAGAATAACCTGATCGAGCCCCTCCCAATCCACGTCGCGGGAGCTGTCCGAAGTGTCGAGCAAGTCGACCTCATATCCCTGCTCGCGCAGCGTATCATTGATGAATCGGGCAATTTTGCCGGTCTGTCCTTCGATTGTTCCGTAGGCGATCAAAATGCTCATGGCCGTCTCCTGCTGGGATGCGCCGCCCAGGGCGCATAGGATACTGGGTTAAAAGTGACGCAGCCCGACGGAGCTTTCTTTGCGGTATATCAAAACACGCTCCGAAACAGGCCAGCTGCCCAAAAGTCGATCGAAATGAACCCATCAAATCGGCGAGAGGTTCACTTGCGGACGAAAATGGACTCAATTGTCGCAACACGAGCCTGGCCCGGGATCTGTCTTCTTACGTCTTTCGCACACCAATGTGGGAATCGCCCGAGGAATCTCGTGCTAGAAACAGCGGATTTGCAGTCAGAGCAGGGTCGTGCGTGCCGCAAACAAACCGCACGCCAAACCAGGTGCCCTTCCAAACCAAGTGCCCTTGACGCGTCCCGATCGAAAAAAGGCGATCAATCGCCCACCATTGTCCCGCGTTTGGCACTCATTAGCTGGGATTTGATCCGCCAAGACCGGCATTATGTCAGTCGCACAAGGAATATAGATGGATACAACTTTGGTTTGGCCTGAGAGCGCAATCCACAATCCAGGCGCGAACGACGTATAGAGAGGCAGCAACGCGGCGTCAGATAGTAAAACACTTTGCGATAGTTTCGTGACATATCGTCCGCGACAGCTTATCTGTAGCGGCCAAGCGCCACGGGATTCGGAGCTGCCCTTTGTCCGATAGACGAACCGCCCCCGCCAAACCGACGTTCAATTCACCGGATGAGACCGAGCTCTGGCATGAGAGCGAAGGGAAGTTGCGCGATGAATGCGGGGTTTTCGGTATCATCGGCGCGGTCGATGCGGCGAACTTTATTGCTCTCGGCCTGCATGCCCTTCAACATCGTGGACAGGAAGCAGGCGGCATTGTCACGCATGAACCCATTGGTGGGTTCCACTCGGTCCGGCGCTTTGGCTATGTGCGGGATAACTTTACGTCCAAGGAGACGCTGTCGAATTTGCCGGGGGCGCTTGGCATCGGGCACGTGCGCTATTCAACAGCCGGATCAAAAGGCAATACCGCGATCCGTGATGTTCAGCCGTTCTTTGGTGAATTTGCAATGGGCGGTGCCGCGATTGCGCATAACGGGAACCTGACCAATGCACTATCTTTGCGCCGCGATCTGATAAATCGCGGCTCGATCTTTCAGTCTTCCTCGGACACCGAATGCATCATCCATCTGATGGCGCGCTCCATGGGTCGCACTATTCCGGACCGGATGAAAGAGGCGCTGCGACAGGTCGAGGGCGCCTTTTCTATTGTTGCTATGACGCAGTCCAAACTGATTGGTGTGCGCGATGCCTTGGGCATCCGGCCGCTGGTCCTTGGTCGGCTGGGCGAGGCGCATGTTCTGGCCTCGGAGACCTGCGCACTCGATATCATCGGCGCGGATTTCGTGCGCGAGATTGAGCCGGGTGAAATGGTGATCATCGACAAACACCAGGCCGTGCAGAGCTTCAGGCCCTTTGAGCCGGTCCGACCGCAGCCCTGTATTTTCGAATATGTCTATTTCAGCCGTCCGGATTCGGTCATCGACGGCAAATCGGTCTACGAGGTGCGGCGCAATATCGGCAAGGAATTGGCCCGCGAGGCCCCGGTTGACGCCGATATGGTCTGCCCCGTGCCCGATAGTGGCACGCCTGCGGCCATCGGCTTCAGCCAGGAAAGCGGCATTCCCTTTGAAATGGGCATCATCCGCAATCAATATGTCGGGCGCACATTCATTGAGCCGACCGAACAGATCCGCAACATGGGTGTGCGACTGAAACTCAACGTGAACCGCGCCCTGATGAAGGACAAACGGGTGATCTTGGTGGATGACAGCGTGGTGCGGGGCACCACGTCGCGCAAAATCAAGGAAATGATCCTCGAAGCGGGCGCCGCAGAGGTCCATTTCCGGATCGCCAGCCCGCCCAC
>JBCCNY010000407.1:0-2681 GCA_039025595.1 Pseudomonadota bacterium
AGGAAAGAGCCGAGGATCGATAGCGCAACAACGACCTCGGTCAGACCAAATACCAGACCCGGACAAATACGTGGTCCGATAGCGAACGGAACATACGAGTATTTTTGCGGTCTTGGCGCGAGTCTTTCGTCAAAGCGCTCGGGAATGAAACGATCGGGTCTCGAAAACACCTTTGGATTTCGATGTAGCATATAGGGACATACGACGACGACTGAGCCCCTCTTGATCTTCTTGCCCCCTACCGTTGCATTATCGAGGGCCTGCCGCCCAAGGATCGGAACGGGTGGGTACATCCTGAGCGTTTCTTCCGCAAGGGCGCGGGTAAAGATCAGTTTTTGTACATCTTCGATAGTCTCAGGAAGTCCTTGGGCATCCAGTTCCTTATGGAATTTCTCCCGAACTCTCGGGCACTGAGAAAGCAGAAACCAGGCCCAAGCCAGCGTGTTCGCGGTCGTTTCATGACCGGCCATGAAGATCACAATCGCCTCATTTCGAATGGCTTCGCGCGTCAGTGCCTTGCCAGCTGGGTCTTTTGCTTTGAACAGGTCCGCGATCACCGCGTTCTCATCTCCGCGACCCTCGGCGAATTCCTGAACAACCAGATCGATGACACGATGAACGCGCCGGAGGGCTCGCTTAGCTGAACGGCTTTGATACCGCGGAATCCAATCCGGAGCCTTGATCAACGAAAGATAGTCCAACTGGTCGACGTGTTCTTGATACTCCGCAAAACCCTTTACGATCTCGGCGGTGTACTCTCTTCCCAGGCGGCGGCCAAAAACCGTGCGCGCGATCACTTCGGCGGTCAGTTCAGCCATCTCAGACAGCATGTCGATCTTGGCGTTCTCGCCAAGCGCCTGAAGGTTCTGGCGCCACTCGTGGACAACCTCCAGCATAACGGGCAAGAAATTCTTGATGTTTCTGGCGTGAATAATGGGACCAACGATGTTGCGACGTGTTTCCCATATCTTTCGGTCAGAAATAAACAGCCCATCGCCCAGCAATGGTTTTAAGGCCATTCGCATCTGCGGCGTTTTGGCCTGAAGGCTTTTGTGGTTTTGCTGTAGTGCCTCACGCACAAGCTCTGGGGTATTCAAGGTGTAGACATCCAACCACCCAAAACGAGCGTGGATGATGTCCCTGTAAAAATCGGGTTCTGAAAAGACAGAGATCATGCTGGATCGGTACAGCGACAGCAATTCCAACACGCTGGCCGACTCGGTTCTTCTTGGCGGCACCGGAGGGCGAATGCTGCGACCCTGGTTTTCGATCCGCTTATGCCACTTATTCTCAAGAAGCACGTTTGTTACCCGACTTTCATGTGTTTGGCTTCAAGCCGCAATTACCGCGTTGTACGCCTTCAGACCTTGTTCAAGATCATCGAAGTACCTGATTTGTCCCTTTTCAAGCCAAATTGCCGTATCGCAAAACGACCTGAGCGTTTCGTCGGAATGAGACACCATGATGACCTGAGATGATGCAACGCGTTCCTGAAATGCCTCTCGACATTTTTTTCGAAAGCGCGCGTCACCTACGCCTGTAATCTCATCGACAAGATAGCAGTCGAACCGCGCCGCGAGGCTAACGCCAAAAGCAAGACGTGCGCGCATGCCAGAAGAATAGGTACGGACGGGCAAATCGAGGAAGTGGCTCAACTCCGAAAACTCTTCCACGTAAGCTTCCAGCTCATCCGTATTCACACCATAAATGCGCGCCACAAACCTTGCATTTTGCCTGCCGGTCAACTCGGGGTGAAATCCACCGGCAAAGCCCATGGGCCAACTTGTGCGACCGTACCGAATAACCTCTCCTCGGTCAGGTTTGATTGTTCCCGCAATCATGTTCAGGAGCGTCGATTTTCCTGCGCCGTTTCGTCCAATGATTGCAACGTTTTCGCCCAGTTTTAGGGTCAGATTTAGGCCACATGCAATTTGGGTTTTGTTGCCCTTAAGTGTGTAGGTTTTCCAAACGTTGCGAAACTCGATCATCTAGCTTCGATCACGCGCATTGTAGTATCCAAGCGTCAAGATGCTCCAAGCTGCAAAACTGCACACCAGAACGATTATCACAAGTGACGCTCGAGCGGGATAAATGCTCTCTTCCGCAAGTGTTGGAGGTATGTGAACCGCAAGATATCGGCTCCGGCGATTTGCCTCGAACCTGGCATTTTCTTCTGCAGCAAGCGCTGCGGTATAGGCATTCTGGGAAAACTGGAGATCGACAAGCAGTTCTTCATATTCGCCTATAATATCGGTCAAGGAGCGGCCGTCCTTGGCAGAGGTGCTAATGGCCGCGCGTTCGGCCGCTATTTGCTCTCGCAAAGCTTCTATTCTGAGCTCAATGTTCGGCACCCGAGGATCGTTTCCAGACGACACCCGTTCGATTGTGGCCAGTTCGATGAGAGATGCCACCAATTCACTTTCGAGGCCAGATACAATTCCGGCCTGACTTTCGACATTCGCCTCGGGATCGATGATTTGATACTCGTTTCTAAACTCTCTGATCCGCACTCGCATGGCTTTCAGCCGTTCTTCAGCCTCGGCGAGGTCTTCGAGTGTGTACCGCATTGCGTCTTCGCGGGCGATGCGACTCAATTCTTCGATGATCTCGGACGAATATCCAATAATCGCACGCGCCACATTTTGGGCGTCCTGCGGTGCGAACGCTCGCACCTCAATCTC
>JBCCNY010000408.1:0-2674 GCA_039025595.1 Pseudomonadota bacterium
AGAAGGCGCAGCGATTGGCGCACCAAATTCCTGCAAAAGCGCGCGTGCGCCGGGATGGTCCGGGACGCGGACCGCAAGCGTCGACAAGCCCCCGGTCACCAATGGCGATATCGGTGCATGCTTGGCCAGCGGGAGTACGAGGGTGAGCGGACCCGGCCAAAACGCAGATGCCAGTCTGTCCGCAATCGGCGACCAGTCAACCAGTGCGCGGGCGCCTTGAAGATCTACCACATGCACAATCAGCGGATTAAAGCGAGGCCGACCCTTGGCCTCGAAGACACGCGCAACCGCACGGTCATCCGACGCGTCGGCGCCAAGCCCATACACAGTCTCGGTCGGAAAGGCGACCAGACCACCGGAACGCAGAAAATGCGCGGCGCGAGACAAACCCACGGGATTAGGGGAAAGACGCTCTGTTTCGACTGACATTTTCGATAGGACCGCTGGTTCACGATGGTACCCGGCAGCCTTAATCCGCTCCGCTCCGCTTGTCACGTTACGTAACGGCAGGAAAGAAACGGGCGATGTGGTCGCGCACCTACAATCATGCGATATGCCGTTGCAGCGAGCTAGAGGTGTATCGCTTGGGCTTGATCAAGCGGCGCACGAGCAGCCTCGGGAAGCACAACAGGGAAGCTCTTGAGGATGCGATGCGCCGCTGATTGGAGAAACGAAAGTTGGGACATTTGATGCTTGAAAACACCAGTCTGCTCAAAACACCTTGGACGGTCCCGCCGGAGCCTTCAGAGGCGATCGAGGTGGCAGACGGCGTTTTGTGGATCCGGCTGCCGCTGCCCATGGTGCTCGATCATGTGAACATTTACGCGCTGGATGATGGCAACAGCTGGACGATCGTCGATACGGGTATCCGGTCGAAACGCAGTGATGCCTTGTGGGAGCACCTTTTGTCGGGCCCGCTTTCGGGCAAACCGGTGGGTCGGGTGATCGTCACCCACCATCACCCGGATCATGTCGGCATGGCGGGCTGGCTGATGCAACGGTTTGACTGCCCCCTAGTGATGACGAGAACCGCGTATCTTATGGCGCGGATGCTCATACTGGATGTTGAGGAATTGCCCACGCCCCAGGCGCTGCAATTCTGGCAACGGGCCGGAATGGATGCCGACATCTACGAGACCCGCCGTCATCAGAGGCCTTACAACTTTGGCGATGTCTGTGCGCCGTTGCCGGTGGGATACGCGCGCGCGCAGCAGGGGGATATCCTGCATATCGCTGGCCGGGATTGGGACGTGCATATCGGAAACGGACATGCGCCCGAACATTTGACCCTCTGGAGCCGGAGCGATTCGCTGGTTCTTGCCGGCGATCAGATCATCTCGTCCATCAGCCCCAATATTGGTGTCTATCCCACGGAACCAGAAGCCGATCCCGTCCGGGACTGGCTCGAAAGTTGCAAGCGGCTAACCACGTTCGCACGCGAAGAGCACCTTGTTCTGTCTGGGCACAAACTGCCCTTCACCGGTCTGCCCTTCCGCATGCGACAACTGATCGAAAACCATGAAGGAGCACTTCGACGCCTGCAGGCGCATCTGCAGTTTCCGCGCAAAGCAGCCGAGTGTTTTGCACCGCTTTTTAAACGTGAGATTGACGCAGGCACATATGGACTGGCATTGGTCGAAACGATCGCGCATTTGAATCACCTGCATCAGGCAGGACGCATTACACGCAGCTTGGACGAGAACGACGCATGGGTTTGGAGAGCAATATCCTGAGGTTGAAACCCGTGTTTTCCCTCGGGCAGTATCGACGGGCGAGATGATCCGTTTGCTGGATCGCGTGACACCGCGCCGCACATGCGCTAAATAGTCTTTACGGGTGAAATTACGGAACATGAGGAACGGGTCATGGCCGACGACCATAAGCACGGAGATATGGACATTGATGTCCAGGAAAAGACCTTTGATGGGTTCATCAAAGCGACCACCTACTCTGTTGTAGCGATTTTTGTCGCTCTTGTGTTGCTTGCGCTGTTTGCGTCCTGATTGAAGGGCTGACGGCGGGTTAGCCCGTCATGTACAACAGAAGGTAGAGGGTTGCGGCGCCGCTGAGAATGGCGGCCAGAATATTTTTAGTGAACCAGCCGACGAGGATGGTCACGAAGGTCGCGCTGAGCCGTGCCGGATCGGGCTGTCCATCCGTTGCGGCTGGCCAAACGACGAGCGGAGCCACGAGGCCCGGCAGGATCGCGACGGCCGTATACCGAAGATGCCGCAATATCCAGGGCGGCAATTCCCTATCCCCAATGATCCCGATGAAGACAAAGCGCATTGCATAGCTGCCAAGTCCGAGCAGCAGAATCACAATCCAGATCGTCGTCGTATCCATCAGCGGGCCTCTTTCGGGTCAGTGTGTCTGCGTTCGATCTCTGCGCCGGTCACCATGCCCAGAAGGCCTGCGACCAGAAGCCCGAGGTTATATGGCAAGAATGCAAAGACCAGTGCGGAGCCCACGGAGACGAGGGCTGCCGCAATATGGGCGCGCGTCCGCAGCATCGGCATAATGATGGCCAAGAAACAGATGGGCAGCGCGAAATCGAGGGCCAACCAGGGAGGTAATCCCTCACCAATGACCGCGCCCACATATGTAAAGATCGCCCAAAAGGGACAGATCGGCGCGACCGTGCCCCAGAAATAGGCGAGCCGCTGCGCCAGCG
>JBCCNY010000409.1:0-2657 GCA_039025595.1 Pseudomonadota bacterium
GGGGCGCGTTTGGCGTGTCGATAAACCCGGGAGCATCGTTTCCGTACAGCACCGCGCGAACTGCAACCGTTTCACTTAAGGGTGTGTTGATAACCGCTTCGCCGTCGAACTCGTTGAGGTCGGTATAGCTGAGCTGCAACGAGGCTTGCGTTTCGAAAACCGGCTTTGCTGTGACGAAATTTATTGCCCCACCGATGGTGCCGCGTCCGAAAGCGGTGCCTTGCGGCCCGTAGAGAACTTCGACCCGTTCAAGGTCCCGGAGACTGGGATTGATATTGAACCGAAGCCCGGTGCCATTCTGCAGCACGCCGTTCTGAAAGACACCGATGGTGGGCGATGCCGCTGCGAAGTTCAAAGCGCTGATGCCGCGGATTGATATGTATCCCCGTCTCGGGTCACTATTTGTTCCGACGTTCACGTTAGGTAGAAATTCCACCGCTTCGAAAAAATCGGCAATATTGGAATCCTCCAGCGCCTCGCTTCCCAGGACAATCACGGAGCCGGGCACATCATCGACATTTTCCAAGGTTCGCCGTGCTGTGGTTACGGTTATCCGACCAAGGTCAAAGGGTTGCTCTTCGGTGTTCTGGGATGAGACATTGAAATTCAACTTGCGCGTCACAACCAAACTGCCATCCGCAGTCTCTTGTACGATCAGATCGGGGTCATCCAGCATTTGAGCAAGGGCTTGATGCACGGGCATCATACCGGCCACCGTCTTGCTGGTTTTGCCTTCCACATATTGGCCCAGAACAGAGACAGACACCCCGGTCTCGTTGCTTAATTCCTCTATCGCGCGTGCAAGGTCTTGTTGTGGAATGTCGATCAGCGCGGTCTCTTCGGTCTGGGCTACAGCAGCGCCTGACAGCGTGAGACAAACCAGCGCCGTCGTGTTGAAGATAGTATGGAATTTCATATGTCCGCCCATGGTCTGTGACTCTTTTCAAGATGTGATTGGACGCAGATTCAAAGAGCGATCCGCGGTGTCATACTTACAACGGAAGCGGCGTGGTTTTTTTTACCAATAAGTTCGATTTTTTCAGTTGGCGAAGATAATTGTCATGAAACCGCGCGCCTCAAGCACGCGTGCCCCACCGCTCAGAGCGAGCGTATCCAAAGCGATTTCCGGTGAGGACAGGTCGAGTACGCCGACGACCGGTTCTTGTGCTAGGCCGGTGCCGATGACGAGCGTCGCGCCGGGCAAGCGGCGCCCGATAATCTGAGCGACCTCACCAAATGTCATGCCATCCATCGTCAGTCTATCGTCGCGCCAGTTCGCGATTGCGTCTGTTTCGATAGCGCGCAATTCGCCGTCTGAATCCGACACGCGCAGCTGTTGGCCAATTTGCAGCACCTTTTCTTCGCCTTTGTGGGTGACGCGCACGGTGCCCTCTGCCACGGTCACGACCACATCGTCGCCTAGCCGGGCGACTTCGAATTCCGTCCCAAGAGCCTCGGCACGCACATCGCCTGCGATCACGACAAATCGCCTGTGACTGGTATCGACGTCGAAGAACCCGGTGCCCTTTAGAAGATCAACTCTACGAATGTCGCCCCCGGTGTCGAGCCGGACGGCCGATGAGGCATCGAGCGCGACAACATCGCCTGTCTCAAGAGCCACTTTCGCCGGTTCGCGCGCTATGGTGATATCAGCAAGGAGACTAATTCTAAGCGGTTCATAGGCGAAGTAGAGTGAGCACAAAACTGCCCCCAAAAGAGCTGCGGCGTAGTTTCGATCCCGTCTGCGCAAACCTTTGGGGGCCGCAGCAAAAGCCCGAGCCATCTTTTCATAGGTCGCTTTTTCCTCAGGCCCACGCGCCACGAATGCGTCACGATCCTGAATGGCCTGACGATTATCTGGTTCAGCATCCAATCTGCGCAGAATGCCTGCGGCTTCTTCGGCTCTTTTGCGTTTGGCGTTTTGCTGACCGCTCTGGTCGTTCATTGTGACCTGTCCGGCAAAAGTGGGACTCTTATGGATTGAACGAACGGGAAGTGCGTTTTTTCACCAGCTTTATGGATCAAGTGCCAAATAAATTTCGACCATCACCTGCTCGATCAGTCGGAATGCATAACCGACAGATACCCCAAGATCCTCTGCTATTTCCTTGTATTTCTTGCCATGCAGTGTGCGCTTCCGGAACGCCTTAATGTGGCTGTCGGACATGTTTGAAATGGTTTTCACAATGATGGCGAGTTCGTTTCGAGCGATGACGGCGCTCTCGGTGCTGGGCACGTTGCCGCGCATCGCATAGATATCCGACATAACGCTGCGTTCGGACCGCGTGGCGCGGTACCAGTCTGTTGCAAGATTAGCGACGATCCGGCGAAAAATCGGACCCGCCTGATCGGGCCGGTAATTCCGCCCGTGCCATCGGATCCAGCTTTCCTGCACGATCTCTTCCGCGATCGCGCGGCTTTCTACGATCCGGCAGGCGATTTGGATAAGACGTTCCCGGTCAGCGATAAAAAGCGTTTCCACCGTGTCGGGCTCGGGTTGGTCACTATTCGCCATATCACGTCAAGCCCTGTTGCTGTGCCGAATTGTCTGGCGTGTTGGGAAACCACCGGCTTGACGTTGTGCTACTTAGCGCAAAAGGTGATCAATCAAGTTTAACAATCATCCATCCTTTAAACAGACGTCTGGAAGCATATGA
>JBCCNY010000410.1:0-2655 GCA_039025595.1 Pseudomonadota bacterium
CGAACTTTGGCATCAGCGAGGGGATTGGCTCCCTCGATATTGTCATTGGCGATGTCGTCCGCGCCGAGGTTCATCCCGAAGAAGATCACGCGGTTTTGCGGGGCTGTCTTGACCAGCAGCCCCTCGGTCTCCCCTACGCGGGCGAGGTCCTGCACCGGCACGTCCTGGATGAAATCCACCTCACCCGAGATCAGGGCCGCCACGCGGGTCGCGGCGTTCTGGATCGGTGTATAGACGATCTCTGTGATATCGAGCGGGAACTCATCCGCGCCCCAGTAGTTGGGATTGGCGGTGAGCACGGTTTTGACGTCAGGCTCGCGGCTGACAAGGCTGTAGGCGCCGGTACCGTTGGTGTTGGCGGCGGCAAAGGTCGTTTCGCCACCCGCGATATCCTGCACAGCGGTGGCGTCATTGGCTTCTGTCCAGCCCTTGTCCATCATGAAGAGGTTGGTGAGGTTGGCAGGCAGGATCGGGTTTGGTCCGTCGGTGACGAATTCGACCGTGTGGTCATCCACGGCGCGGACCTCGGTGATCGAGGTCAGAAGTTCCTTCATCGCGGAGTTTTCCGATTTGGCCCGGTTGATCGAGAAGATCACGTCCTCGGCAGTGAAATCGGCCCCATCATGGTAGGCGACGTCCTGGCGTAGGTTGAAGACCCAGACATTGGGGTCGCCTTCTTTGGGCGCCCAATCGGTCGCAAGCGCCGCTTGGAAGGCGCCGGAATGGTCCCGGATGATCAGCGGCTCGTAGATCTGGTGCGCGAGCGTATGAGTCGGCCCCTCGTTCTGGGCATGCGGGTCAAGGGTGAGCGAGTCGCCCGCGCGCGCCCATCGCAGGGTTTCGGCTGAGGCGCTCGCGGCGGTGCTGGCCAAGAGCAGCGCGGCAAGTACTGATTTGGTATACATGTATCTCTCCCTGATCATGTTATGGCTGCCGGCCCGATACCGGCAGATTATTGGAAAAGCATAATCATGTGGCACGACGCTGCAAGGCGGCTTGCGCGATAATCGGCATTGATTGACCATGCGTCATGTGTTCCGCATGCAGGTGCAAAACGACTGGGCAAACCTACTGGACATAAATGGTGGGACACATATGACAGGACAACGATGTATCATCTTCGGGGCAAGCCGCGGGATCGGGGCGGCATATGCCGCGCATCTGTCGACGCGTGGCGATGAGGTGCTGTCGGTGTCCCGGACAAAACCGCCGCTTGGCAAATGGATCCGGGCCGATCTGGCGGAACCTGCCGGGATTACCACCGTGTCAGAGGCGGTGGGTGCCGATCCAATTGATGCGTTTTTGTTCCTCGGCGGTATTTGGGAGGCGGGGGCTTTTACAGATGCCTACGAGTTTCAGGCAAGCCCGGATGCGGAAACCCGCGCGGTGTTGTCGGTCAACCTGATCGCCCCGATTGAGCTGATAAAAGCCTTGCTTCCCAATCTCAAGCGATCGGAAAACCCGCGCGCGGTGTTCATCGGGTCGCTCTCCGGGCTTGAGAATTCGGCCACGCCGGAGGTGGCAAATACAGCCTCTAAATTTGGATTGCGCGGGGCGGCAGAGGCTATGAGATGCGTGTTAAAGGGCCAGGGCGTCGCTGTGAGCGTGATCAATCCAGGCAATGTGGAGACGCCCGAAGTGATCGAGGATATCGCCACCGGCGCGTTCGCACCGCAAGTGCCGATCCCCATGGCCGACCTTTTCGCTGTGATCGATTGTGCGCTAGCTATGTCGCCGGCCTCCGAGATCCGGGTGCTCGATATTGCGCAGCGTGGATTTGAGTAAAGTGCCTCCGGCGGGGATACTTTTGGCAAGAAGAAGATGGGGTGTGAGCGTTTTTGTGACAGGGCACGTGCGCCGAAGCGGCAAGTGACAAATACTCGCGCCCTAGCAGCATTTGGATGAAAGACGGAGGATGACCTCTATCTTAGCGCAATGAACATTGTTTGGTTTAAGCGAGATTTGCGCACGCAGGATCATGCCGCGCTTGCGCATGCGGCGGAGCGTGGTTCTGTGCTGCCGCTTTACGTCGTGGAACCTGAGCTTTGGGCGCAACCCGATTTGGCGGGGCGGCACTGGGACTTTGTCGCCGAAAGTCTGACCGAACTGCAGGCGGATCTCGCTGATATCGGGCAGCCGTTGATCATTCGCGTGGGCAAAATCACCGATGTGCTTGAAGTGCTTTCCGACGTATTTGAGATCACGGCGCTTTGGTCGCATGAAGAAACAGGAAATGCCTGGAGCTATGCGCGCGACAGATGCGTTCGGGCCTGGTGCCATGATCGCGGTTTGTCCTGGCATGAAGTGCCAAACCACGGCGTAATCCGTCGATTGTCCAGCCGTGATGGCTGGGCCAAGGCATGGGATCGACAGATGGCGCAGGCGCAGGCAAAGCCACCTGCTCTCGCGCCAGTGGATTATGAGGCCGGCCGCGTGCCCTCGGCGCGAGATCTGGATGTGGCACCCGACCGTTGCCTTGAGCGGCAAGAGGGCGGTCGTGCCGCTGGTTTGCAACGGTTGGAAAGCTTTTTGCACAAACGGGGCGAGGGGTACCGGGCCGATATGTCCTCGCCGCTTCTAGGGGCAACATCATGCTCA
Source organism: Pseudomonadota bacterium (assembly GCA_039025595.1). Lineage (GTDB taxonomy): Bacteria > Pseudomonadota > Alphaproteobacteria > Rhodobacterales > Rhodobacteraceae > Roseovarius. The sequence continues at coordinate 2,599 of JBCCNY010000410.1, forward strand.
CGGCTGTCTCCGCATCTGGCTTGGGGGACGGTCTCGATGCGGGAGGTGGCACAGGCC
>JBCCNY010000411.1:0-2632 GCA_039025595.1 Pseudomonadota bacterium
AGCACATGCCCGTCGGCGTCGGTGACGATCAGACCAGCATCAATCAGAAGGTCGCACGGATTCCGACTCCAAACTCGCGAGGCTCAACAATTGATCCGCTGGTGATTAAACCGGTGTTAATGTCTCTGAACACGCTTATAGGGCCGCGCTCGTCGAACACATTGTTGATGTAGCCGTAGACCTCAACATTTTTGTTGATTTCGTAGGCCGCGCGAAGATCGGCTTCGAAATAATCCCCGACCTGTGTCGTCGGATCGTTGGCGATCCCGGAAAAGTAGCTGCCAGTATAGCGGATCTGCGCGCCTATGCTCAACCGATCCGTTGCTTGATAGTCGGCACCGATGCTCATTGTCACGTTTGGCGCAAGGGGCAACTCATTGCCGTCATCGCTTGTAGATCCGGTCAATGCGGCCACATCTGCACCTAAGGTTCCAACATCTGTCTGTAGCAGCCCAACGGACCCGAATAAGCCGAGGTCATCGCGTGCTTCATACTCCGCGATCAATTCAAGACCATAAGTCTTCACGTCATCAAGGTTAAAGACTCGGCCAGCCTGAACCTGGAAAAATGGTGGCACCGGCGGCACGATGTTGCTCACAAAAAGCTGGTAGTCATCGTATTCGTTGTAAAACAAATTTGCTGCAAGAAAGAGACGGCCATCTGCCGAACGATACCGCACCGAAAGCTCAACGTTCGTTACATGCTCTTCCTCGAAAATGTAGGGCTCTAATGACGTCAGCACGACAGCGCCGCCGCCCGGGTTGTAACCCCTTGAAATCTGCAATGCGTAACGAGTGTTCCGGTTAGGCTCGTATCCAAAAGTAAGCTTCGGCAGGAACGCATTGAAGTCTGCCTCGTATTCCAGAAGCGGAAAAATGAATCCGGGTCCAAGAACCTGCGCTGCAAAACGCGTTTGTTCATTCTCTTGATACCGAAACCCAGCTGTAACATCGAACCGGTTGGCAAAGTCGTATGTGAATTCTCCGAATATGGCGCGCTCTTGCCTTTTACCCTCCAAAATGACCAACGTCGGAACACTATCGTTCTTTGTTTCTCGAAAATATACGCCCAAGATACCACTTAGCGGCCCACTATCGGGGGCATACTCGAGTAGTGTTTCAAGAGATTTGTCGACCTCATCTGATATACCATCATCAGCTGTTCCAGTCGCAGTGGTGCCAATTGTATCGACCTTGGAATACTGGATTTGGTTTCTCAGTGAGAACCCGCTTCCAAAATCATACCTTAGATCATGGACGATTGCGGTGGTCTCACCTACGAAGGTGTTGATACCCTCCCCGACATCCAACTCGAACTGAAGATTTTCAAACGGCGGGGTTAGAAACTGATTTTGCGGTGCCGAAAACTCTGAAAAGCTTAGTGTGAATTGTGTGGTGAGCTGTGGCATCGCTACTGGTTCGATCAGTATTTTCAGGCGAGCGACCTCTTGGCGTACTTTCGTAGCGATGTCTTCAACCACATTTCCAATATCGACACCGGAGCCTGGAGCCGCGACAAAGTCGAAATAATTGTCCTGCTCCTCGTAATCATAGACAAATCGCATCGCAACGCTGTCAGATAGCGGCGTATTGATCATCACCGAGGCCGCCTTGCCGTTTCGTGAGGCAAGCTCAGCCCGGAACGCAGCCTCGAATTCAAATATCGGATCCCGCGTACGCAGATTGATTGCGCCTGCAATAGCATTTGCACCTTGAGACGTGGTTTGAGGGCCCCGAAACACCTCAATCGCTTCGGTATCAAAGACCGACGTCGTTCCGTAGATCGCTTCGTTGGGACTCAGGTTGCGACCATCAATCGTAATCGCTGTTCTTGGAAAGTTGCCTGCAAGAGTACCGAGTGCGCCACCGCTCAAAGGTCCGGCGGAACTGATGCCTCGAATAGTTGAGCTCGTATTGCCCGTACCTGTCACAATATTTGGTACATTGGAGAAAACCGCTTCTAAGTCATTGAATTGAGGGTTGCTCTCTATGGTTTCGCCGTCGAACGCGGCGACAGATGATGCAGTGTTAAAGACGTCTCTTTCGACGCGTTCGCCCTGAAGAACTATTGTGCCCAGGTCAAATGGTTCGTTTGTTGAATCTTGGGAAACAACTTGGGCGGTGCGAATAGTAAAACCATCGTCACCCAACGATCGGATTGTCAGACCGCTGCCCTCCAAGAGCCGGGACAAAGCCTGACGCGAGGACATCACGCCGCTCACCGCCTTGCTGACCTTTCCCTCGGTAAGAGCTCGTGAGACACCGACTTGCAGCCCTGTCTCCCTCCCAAGTTCTGCGATGGCCTCAGCAAGGGGTTGGGCCGGGATTGACACGGGCAATGCATCTTGCGCAGTTGATTCTCCCGGCGTCACCGCCATCAGGCATGCAGTAGCCACAGTCGTTTTCACTAACTTTTTCATCGGTGTTCCCAAATCAAACATCGGACCTTTACTAGGGTGACGAAGTCGCGCGGGGTTTGTTTCAGCGTGACAAAAAAAAAGTCAGGGAGCGCTGTAGAGGACCACACCAAGCGGCCCGGCCTCAATCAGGCGCGCGTCAACGATTCCCGCCAATGCACGCAGCGCGGAGGCAGGCTTTGTGAGATCAAAACTGCCGGATATGCGAGTCTGGCC
>JBCCNY010000412.1:0-2611 GCA_039025595.1 Pseudomonadota bacterium
AGCTGGTGCGCGAGACACGCGCCTATTACGACGCGGTCGGGATCTGGTCGGATGCCGGCTGGGTCGGCGGCTACGAGCTTGGCCTGGCGTTTCCGCCGGATTGGGTGGGTAACTATGTCTATGAGATGAGTGATACAGACAGCGACCGGTTGTTCGAACCGGGCACGGCTGTCAATTTCGAAAGCCAGTTTTTCGCGCCGCGCCTGTCGGGCATCACCTACTACATCGACATGCTGCTTTTCACCGACGAGGGCGCGTCACGCCCGCTCGCTTTTGCCCCCGAGCTCGTCGTTTTGGACGCGTAATCGCCGCACCCCCTTGTCCAGCCGGGCTTCCGCTCGAAATTGCAGTGGCGGGTCTAGAGGAAAGAGGATGAGCCATTTGCCAGATATTGAGCGGTATCTGGAATTGACGCGGGAGGTCTTGCCTCGCAAAGCTCGAGCGGCTCACATACACTGGCCGGTCCGGTATGATCATTGTTTTCAACGCATCGTGTTGGACACGATTTGCGGCGGTGTCTGGTACAATCACCTTCAGCGCCCTGCTTATCTCCATCTTACCGAAGCGCAGGCACGAGAGGCCGTGGCTTTGTGCGAGGATATCCTGACGGAGCGCGCCGATCTATGGGCGCTGAACACTCAGTCGCTGGCTTGGCGAGGCAAAATACGCAACGCGGGTTAACGGTGTTACTGAGTTTAGATGAAAACAAAAACCCACGCGCGACGGCGCGCCTGGTCGCCAAAGAGAATATCTGAAACAGGCGGATGCGCGATTTCCATGGCTCAGCGAGGACAAAGATCGGGACATGACGCGCCTTGTCCTGCACTCCGTGGAGCGGACTGCTCTATCTGCTGAATAGCAAGTGGGATTGAGCGATTTTCACTCGGCAGACATGTGGTAGGACATGTAGTTCTTCTGAATGGCAATCTGGTCCGCAATGAACTTCGCATCATGCCACACGCCCCAGATAAACGACGAGCCTCGGCGCGATTGCCATGGCAATCCTACGAAGTAGAGTCCCGGCACCGGGGAAACTCCGCGTTGGTGACGCGGTTTGCCGGTCTCGTCCAACGCATCCGCCCGCAGCCAGGCATAGTCAAACCGAAAACCCGTGGCCCAGATGATCGTGCTGATACCTTTGGCTGCGAGGTCCAGTTGGCGAATGGGGTCTTTGACACATGCCGGATCCTCCGGGATCTCCCATGCCTCCGGTTCAGGCGGTAAATCGAGGCTGTTGCGTTCGATATACGCGTCGGCTGCGCGCAAGAGCGAAAGGTAGTTGCGATCGCCTGCATCGAGATTGGTCTTGAGATCATCTGCAAAGTGCAGAATGCCGTTCTCAAAGCCAGTGCTCATACCCAGAAGCGTAATGCCACGCTGCGCGAGCCGTCGAAAATCCACTGTCTTGCCCCCATGCGCGCCGCTGACCGCGATGGTCACATGCTCGGTTCCCGGCGTCGGCGTGTCGAGGTTCCAGATGCCAAGGACGCCGAGCCACCAGACATTGTCCCGCCCCCGATACCGACGCGGTGGACGATCATGCGGCCCGATAGAGAAATAGACCTCGCGCCCGGCTTCACGCAGTTCGGCCGCGATTTGAGACCCCGATGACCCGCCGCCAATCACCAGCGCCGCGCCATCGGGCAAAGCATCGGGATTGCGGTAAGCCGTGGAGTGCATCTGCATGACAGCCGCGTCTTTGGGCACGATGGGCGGGATAGACGGCTCTTGGAAGGGTCCGGTGGCGCACACCACGTGCAGCGCCTCTATCGTAGCCTCGGACGTCTCGACAATGAAACCGGCCCGACCCTCGAACGGCGTGACCGCCTCCACGGCGACCCCGGTTCGTACGGGCGCGTTGATCATCTTCGCATAATCAGCAAAGTAGGCCGCGACGCTTTCCTTGTCGGCAAAGGCGTTCTTGTCGCAGGAGAACTCCATATTCGGAAAGCGATCATGCCAGGCTGGCCCGTTGGCGACAAGAGAATCCCACCGCGCGGAGTGCCAGCGCTCTGCAATCCGGCCACGATCGAGCACGAGATGCTCGATACCAAGATGGCCAAGATGCTCGCTCATGGCGATCCCGGCTTGGCCCGCCCCAATGACAAGAGTATCGATCTGTTCCAAAGTGAAGCCCGTTACAGTGTCTCTTTATACTGCTAACCCGAACACCAAAGCCTGCGCAAAGACTGATTTTTTAAGCATTGGTTTTGCAATTCCTAAGCTTGCTTAGCCGGAGGCTAATCAATGCTAAGGGTATTGTGGACTTTCTTCTGAGCTATGTGCGACGCATTATCTGCAACAAGGACGATATCTGATCTGCCACAGGAGAGTGACCCATGGCCAAAGATCATTCTGCCACGAACCCCGTCGATCCGATTTCGGCTTTGCGCGAAACCGTCGCGGTTCCTTTTGAATTTGCGCGCGCGATGCCCACAGAGGTCTATACATCGCCGGAATTCGTTGAGGCCGAACTGGCGTATATTTTTCGCAAGGACTGGTATTGCATAGGCAGGGCAGATGCGCTTGCCAAAGCGGGTGATTATGTGTCCTGCGACCTGGCGGGGCAGCCTATTGTCGTGTTGCGCGATCGCGAGGGCGGGCTGAGGGC
>JBCCNY010000413.1:0-2595 GCA_039025595.1 Pseudomonadota bacterium
AAGGACCTGTCCGACGCCGCGTGCGATGAAGTTATCGCGCAGGGAGCGCAAAGGACGACGGCCCGTGTGGCGCTCCATCTGCGCTACGAAGGCGCGCAAGAAGCACTCATGACCACGGCAACCTCCATAGAGGCCGCTAGCGCCGAGTTCGAGGAACGTCATCTATCTCGCTACGGCTTCGCCTCGCCCGAAAGGGATATCCTGATCGAAATGCTGAGTGTCGAGGTCTCAGGCGAGAGTGAGACACCAGCGCGGGCGCAACCCGGGACCGGAGATGGCGCACCCATCGCGATCGTCCCAATGTACGCTAAGGGCGCCTGGCGGGATGTGCCTCTTTATGATCGCGACACGCTTTCCCCAAATGATCCTGTTTCGGGGCCTGCGATCATCAAAGAGGCGACCGGCACAAATGTCGTCGAACCGGGTTGGAGCGCACGTCTCGACGCGTTGGGCAATCTCATTCTGGAACGAGTCTTGGAAAGATGCGGTACGTATGCTGCCGGCACTCAGGCAGATCCGGTCTTGCTGGAAGTGTTCAACAATCTGTTCGTGTCCGTCGCCGACCAGATGGGCGCAACGCTGGCCAACACATCCTGGTCTGTAAACATCAAGGAAAGATATGACTTTTCCTGCGCGATCTTCGACATGTATGGAGAGCTGGTTGCAAATGCGCCGCATGTTCCCGTCCACCTTGGGTCCATGTCAGATGCGATCAAGACAGTCATGACCCAGAACGACGATATCGCGCCGGGCGATGCCTTCATGCTCAACTCACCTTATAACGGCGGTACGCATTTGCCGGACGTGACCGTTGTGACACCGGTGTTTATCGGCAGCGAGATCGTCTTCTGGCTTGGCAGCCGAGGGCACCACGCCGATATCGGCGGGCGAACGCCCGGCAGCGCGCCCCCGGATAGCTCCCATATCGAAGAAGAGGGTGTCTTGATCGACAATGTGCGTCTTGTCGCGAGCGGTGTCTTGCTCGAAGAGGCAACGATCAGCGTCCTGAAATCCGGTCGCTACCCGTGTCGCAACGTCGACCAGAACCTCGCCGACCTCAAAGCGCAGGTCGCGGCGAATGAAACGGGACGACAGGAACTTGTCAAAGTCGTCGATCAATACGGGTTGGACGTCGTGCGCGCCTATATGGGACATGTTCAGGACAATGCCGAAGAAAGCGTTCGTCGGGTCATCGATCGTCTGCGCGATGGTCAGTTTTCCTATCCGATGGATCACGGTGCCAAGATCGAAGTCGCTTTGCGTGTTGATCATGCGGCACGCGAGGCGGTGATAGACTTCACCGGTACAAGTCCGCAGCATAACGGGAATTACAATGCGCCGAAGGCGGTATGCCGGGCCGTGGTGCTCTATGTTTTCCGCACGATGGTCGGGTCGGATATACCCCTTAACGAAGGCTGTTTGAAACCACTAAAAGTTATCGTGCCGGATGGCAGCATGCTGAACCCGAGCTATCCGGCCGCAGTGATATCTGGGAATACCGAGGTCAGCCAAGCCACGTGTAATGCGCTTTACGGTGCGCTTGGCGTCCTCGCGGGAAGTCAGGCCACGATGAACAACTTTGTGTGGGGCAACGCAGAATTTCAGAACTACGAGACCATTGCAGGCGGTACAGGCGCGGGCCCTGGCTTTGCGGGCTGTGACGCTGTTCAAAGTCATATGACCAATACAAAAAGCACAGATCCAGAGATCCTTGAAAAACGGTTTCCCGTGCGACTGGAGGAGTTTGGCGTTCGGCCGAATTCCGGTGGCTATGGCAAATGGCGCGGGGGCCATGGCGCGATCAGGCGACTGAGGTTTCTCGATGCCGTGACCGTCACGACGCTAAGCAATCATAGGATCATCCCACCCTTCGGCGTGGCAGGCGGTGCGCCGGGGGCTTTGGGGCGAAACTGGGTTGAGTGGCCCGACGGGACGCAACAAGAGATGGCCGGAAATGACGAGATTGATCTGCCTAAGGGCGCCGCATTCGGCATGGAAACGCCAGGAGGTGGAGGATGGGGCAGTGACTAACCTTACGGATCATCCCGGCAAACTGCATTAATCTACTGGCTGAAGGCTCCATTGATTTGGACCAATCTGTATCAGATCGCTCCGCGCCGACGCTGGCAGACCATTGTTAATGAGCCGGTCCAAGTCCTGGGCCACCTCGTCATTATGGATGTGATACAGGTGCCCGTTTGGCGAAAGCGTCGGCAGGTCGCTTGTGTCGATCACTTCAACTTCTGCTAAGGATCCCACAGCGTTGCCGCTCTGACCTAGTCGTGGGTATCCGTGCAATTGGGCGGATACAACCAGGGCTCTGTCCGCATCCGACGTGTAAATTGTAATCCGCCGCGCAGCCGAACTTAGGTCCGGCAACAGCTTTTGAAATAGCCCGAAATCCATATCTGGCGCCAGCAGAGCCACGTTGTTTATGCGTAAATCCGGACGGGACCGGGCGATCTCCTGCAGGGCAAGAACAACGCCGCGTCCACCAAGACTGTGACCAACGAGATTTAGGCCGTCGGAGCCAAACCGGCCATGCAATTCTGAAATCAATTGAACCAGGTCCGGAACGCTCCAATACAAGTTCAC
>JBCCNY010000414.1:0-2387 GCA_039025595.1 Pseudomonadota bacterium
ACGGGCGCTGTTGGCGCCGTGCTTGCTTCGGTGGCTTCACCGGCCTTTACGGGCTTTGCGCCGTCAGTCGTCTTTTTGTAGCGTGAAAACATGGACTATCCCCTAAAAAAACCTGCTGCGTCAAGCGGCCTCGTCGGTAAAGCTCTGGCCAATGGCATGCAGCGATGCGGCCAGCTTTGCGATTTCTTTGCGCAATGGGTTTTTGCGCGCTGCCACTGCCAGCGGCGCGCCATGATCCCCGGCTTGCATGATAGCACGACCCCCATCGGGCAATTGCACCTCGATGCTAATCTCAAGGCTTTCTGCCAAGCGCTTCACGCGGCTCTTGCCGTTCAGGTCGGTAAAGGCCGGTGCACGATTGAGGCAAAAGCGCAATTTTTCGACTGGTAGATCTTCGGATTTCAACGCGCGTTTCAATCGGAGTGCGTTTTGAGCTGATCGCATGTCGAGCTCTAGCGTCGTAAAATAGATCTGCGAAGCGCTCAGGACCGTCTCTGTCCACTGGACCAAAGTGCCGGGCATATCGACGATGACGTAGTCGAATTTCTGGCGAGCAAACTCCAGAACTTTGCTCACATCATCCGGCGAGATCATATCAAGAGGCAGAATGTCGGTGGGCGCGGTCAGCACCCATAGTTTATCTTCAAATGACACCAGGGCCTGTTTGAAGATGTCTTCGTCCATATTGTCGGTGTCAGCCCACATCTCGTATACAACATCACGGCGGGGCAGGTCGAGATATGTCGCGACGGCCCCCGTTTGAAGGCCGAAATCAAGGATGCAAACGCGCGGTGCCTCGTCTTTGTCGACAGTGGCCAGTTCGTAGGCGAGATTAACGGCGAGCGTCGTCGCACCGGTGCCACCAGCGATTCCCTGGACGGCGAGCAATACGCCATCGGCCTGGGTTTCACCGCTGACAAATGCGTGTGCGGCCGCTTGGGCCGCAAGCTCTTCCTTGCGATGAAGACGCTCGATAGCGGATTGGAGTTCATTTTCCGGCAGGGGATAGGGGACAAATTCATCCGCTCCCTGACGCAACAAATGGTGAAGTGCAGCGGGGCTCACATCTTCGGCGATCAGGATCACTTTGATGTTGCGCGCCTTCGCCAGCGTGATCACCTCGCTGAGCATCGTCAGGTCGGACTCGTCGCTTTCGTCGATCGCGAGTGCGACAAAATCCAGTGACTGTGCTTCGGGTTGGTTAAAGAATGCAAGCGCTTCTGCAAAGCCCAGATCCCCCCAGCTTTCGCCAAGAGCTGTTTCCATGTCCTCAATCAGCAGGTCGAAATCCTGAACGTCCCGGCTTATTGTGCAGGCAGTGATCTGGCTGCTCTCATTTTGGATCTGCTCATCACTCATTTTAAAGTCAGCCTCAGTCAAATTTTGGCGGAAGATCCGCCAAGCCCTTTGTTATGTTGCCCCCGTGATGCGGCGTTCTGCCAATCCGGGCCAGATGCTGCCTAAGTTGATTGAAAATCTGGGCAACAATTGGGCCAAAAAACTCCAATTATGCGGTTTCATTCAAAAAAGAACCCGCCCTGGACGAGGGCGGGTTGCAGGTGGCCCGGCGGTTGCCGGACAGGGAGAAACTGTTATTCGTCGTCGCCTGTCAACTCGGCGCCTTGTTCAACAAGTTCCAGGGTCGAGCGTGGTGCCGCACTCTCGAGATATTCGCGATGCACGACTTCCATGTACTTTCCGTCGATGGCGATCGGGTGGTTTTTCACAAATCCACGCACCTCTGTCACCGTCCGGCGATTGCGGCGTTCTCTGCCTTGCGTTACGATCAGAGGTTGCGTTTCGCCAAATGAAACAACGGCTTCGAGGCGCGAACGGCTTATGCCCTGACCGACAAGGTAGGCCACCGCTGCATTCGCGCGACGCTGACCCAAGCCTTTATTGTAGGATGGAGAACCTACCAGATCGGTATGACCGTAAACTCGGAAACGGATTTCCGGGAATTGCTTGATCCAGTTTGCTTGATCACGCAGCGCGGCGCGCGCCTGCTCGTCAAGTACAGCAGAATCAAACTCGAAGTTGACAGTAGGTGTGACCTCTTCGGCGAAACGGTTTGCCAGGGCAAGAACCGCTCCTTCTGAAGAAATCATGGCCAACTGATTGTTTGCCGTGGCTGTTCCGACGCTGGCTGGTGCAGTCAGAAAGCCAGCTTCGGAGTAGGAGCGAAACGCCGTATCAGTGCAGGCGCCGAGGGCGACAAGTGTGGTCGCTGCGATCACGGGTTTGAAAGCGGTCATCATCTTTCTCCCTTAGTCCAACACGTAGCCGTAAGAGCCATCGAAATCCTGGCGTGCAACCTCGCCGACCGTTGACGTGTCGCTCGTTGCCGACGCACGCTGCGGGTTACTCTCGATCTGTCCGCGCCAGAA
>JBCCNY010000415.1:0-2311 GCA_039025595.1 Pseudomonadota bacterium
CGCGAAACGTCTCGTGATAGGCGATCGTGACATGGATGGCGTCCACCCTACCCTCGCGCAGCTGGCGAAAGATCTTTTCCGACCAATTGGCGTATTGAAGCCCGTCGATGCGCATCAGGCAGGCGCGCCCGCGCTGATGTAGGCGGTTTTGACGCTCGTATAGAACTCCGCGGCTGCTTTCCCCTGTTCTCTTGGGCCGTAAGAGCTTTGTCCGCGGCCACCAAAGGGGACATGATAGTCGGTGCCAGCCGTGGGCAGATTAACTGTCACGACGCCAGTGCGCGCGTTGCGACGAAAATGGGTGGCGCGCGCGAGATCACACGTGACGATACCCGATGTCAGGCCGAAGGTGGTATCGTTGACGACGCCAAGCGCCTCGTCATAGCTGTCCACCTTGATAACGCTGGTGAGTGGTGCGAACATCTCCTCACGATTGATGCGCATATCATTGTTTGTGTTCACAAAAACGCCCGGGGTCATGTAGTGGCCCTGATGCGGCATCTCTAATCGGGTACCACCGCAAGCAAGCTCTGCGCCTTCGGACTGACCCAAACCCACATAGTCGAGGTTCTGGGCTAGCTGATCTTCACTCACAACCGGGCCTATCTGGGTGCCCTCCTCCAGAGCGTGACCGACCTGCATCGCCTTGGCACCGGCGACAAGTTTCTCAACGAAGGCGTCATGGATGCCGGCGTGGACCACGAGCCGCGAAGAGGACGTACACTTCTGTCCCGTGCCCCCGAACGCCCCGCCGAGCGCGACCGAGACTGCGAGATCCAGATCGCCGTCTTCCATCACCGCCAGCGCGTTCTTCGATCCCATTTCCATCTGCACCTTCGTCAGGTTCCCAATCGCAGCAGCGGCGATCCCTTTACCGACAGGCACCGCGACCCGGTGAACGTGATCGCATCGACCACATGGCTTTCCACAAGCCGCTGACCGACGTCTTTTCCTGACCCCATCGCGAGGCTCATCAACCCCTTGGGAATGTCCTGCCGCGCGATGATTTCGCTCAGCGCGACAGCAGAGGCGGGTGTGAGATTCGCCGGTTTCCACACCACGGCATTACCATAGCAAAGCGCAGGCGCAATCTTCCATGCCGCCGTCGCCATGGGAAAATTCCACGGGCTGATGACGGCCACAACGCCGAGGGGTTCACGCCGCACGTCGATCTCGATGCCGGGGCGGACGGAATCTGCGTTTTCGCCGATCTGGCGCAGGCATTCGGCCGCGTAATAGGTGAAGAATTGGCCAGCGCGATAAACCTCGCCCGTCCCCTCTGCCAAAGGTTTACCCTCTTCGCGACTGAGTAGACGGCCCAGATTTTCGGCCTGCGCCATCAACTCAGGCCCGGGCCTCCGGTGTCGTTGGCTTTGCGAAAAAAGCGGCCGTTTCTGCCTTTTCCTGGATACGTCCGCCGAACAGAAAAGAACGTCACTGGCGAGGCGTCTTGCTTGGCCCAGATCGTGGGTCGCCGTGATGATCCGCGTTCCGCGTTCGCGCGCATCCCGCAGCAGCGCCTCGATTTCACGCGTTGCGCGACCGTCGAGATTGGCGCAGGGCTCATAAGAAAAAGAACCTGCGGCTTCCGGATCAGGGCACGGCCAAGCGCAAGCTTTTGCTTCTCTCCTCCCGATAGACGAGGCGCAGGCCGATCCAGCGCGTCCCCAAACCGATGCGGTCTGCCAAGCGGGTCACGCGCGTCTCGATCTCAGTGCCTGGCGGTTCGTGCAAGTGCAATGGATAGGCCAAGTTCTGAGCCAACGTACGACGCAGCATCACTGGGGTCTGAAACACATAGGCCTGCGCCTGCCGGGACGCGTCGTCGGAAACGGACCAGCAGGGGTGTGTTCCGGCTGGGGGCATAATGACACCGTAAGCCCGCCTGTTTAGGATGGGGCTGTTTCCTTGATCAATCTGTAAGCTGCTGATCTTGCGATCCCGAGTTGTTTTACGACCTGCCCGGCGGTCATTCCGGCTTGGACGAGGTTTTGCAGCGCCAAGACGGTTTCCGCTTCGAGGGGCGGCCGCCCCGGTTTTCGTCCTTGCGCTCTGGCGGCTTCGATGTCGTCTTTGGTACGTTCTGAGATAAGACGGCGTTCAAAATGGGCGATGGCTCCAAAGACGTGGAAAATCAGTTCGCCTGCGGCGGATGTGGTGTCGATCTTCTCTTCTAGGCTGATCAGCCCGATATCTTGTTCTTTCAGGTTTTCGACGGTTTCTAAAAGCTCTTTGAGTGAGCGCCCGAGCCTGTCCAACCGGATGATAGCTAAGCTGTCCCCCTTGCGGCCGAGATCAATCAGGGCAGATA
>JBCCNY010000416.1:0-2195 GCA_039025595.1 Pseudomonadota bacterium
ACGATCACATCAAAGCTTTCATCGGCAAGACTACGCACCGTTGAAGAGACGCATTGGTCGGTGAAAATGCCGGCGCAAATGACCGTCTGGATACCCATATTGCGCAGCATGAGCCGCAAATTGGTGCCGGTGAGCGCCGAGTCGGTCGTCTTTAGGATGGTTATCTCATCTGCTGCAGGTTTCAGTTCGGGCACGACGAAGCTGTCTTCCCGGTCATAGGGCAGCAGCAGGTAGTTGAACCCGGGCTTTTTCTGGCTGAGGGAACGATCACGCCCGTCTTGTGTGAGACAGGCGATACGGGCAAAGATCACCTCGACACCGCGACCGCGCGCATCTTTGACCAGCTTTGCTGTATTAGGAATGACCGTTTCGCGCATCCGTTGGAAAAAAGGTTGCCAACGCTCTGTTTCTTCGGTGGTTTCTTTGTCCTCAAGATACGTGTTTTGTATGTCGATCACCAAAACAGCCGTCCGTTCGGGATCCAGTGCGATATCCTCCGGCGCATCCGCGCCTTCGTAGTAAAATGAACGGTGGGCGGTCTTCCAACTCATTGGATGCACTCTCCTCGGTAGAATGAATGACATCAGGATGGAATGCGGCGCAGCTGTGGACAAGCGGATTGATAGCGCGTTCACTCTTCGTCAACCGCTCTCAGGCGCAGCGCTCGGAATTCAGGCATGTCACGCAACAAAACCACTCGGCAGAAGCAGATATTGATGGAACTTGGTCAGAGCCCGAGCCTGAGGGTGAACGAGTTGGCGCGTCACCTGTCAGTTTCGGCAGAGACCATTCGCCGTGATCTGGATGAGTTGAAGCGCGACGGGCTTATCGACCGCACCTATGGCGGTGCGATCCGGCGACCAAGCGCCGAACCCGCGCTCAATGAACGCCTCGATCAACTCGTAAAAGAGCGTGCTGCGATCGCCCGCGCGGCGGTTCCTTACCTGGCGGATGCGCGCCACGTTATGCTCGGCTCCGGCGCAACCACTGTCCATGTGGCGCGGCGTATGGCGGTCGAGATGCGAGACATGACTGTGATTACGCATTCATTCGGGGTGGCCTCCGCGCTCGCGCTTAACCCAACAATTGCGGTCGTCATGGTGCCCGGTCGGTATCATGCCAGCGAGGGCGCGCTGCATGGTGCGGAGACGATCCAGTTTCTGCATACACTGAATGCCGATTGGGCCGTGCTCGGCGCGAGTGGCCTTAGTGATGCGGGTCCATCGGATGCGCTGCTGGATGCCGGGCATGTCTATGCCACGATGCTGGAACGGGCGTCTCGTAGCCTTGTTGTCGCCGATGCGTCGAAGTTCAACCTGGCCTTTCCGTCGGCTTGGGCGTCTTGGAGCCATGTGGACCTGCTGGTCTCTGATCAAGCACCCGGCGGGGCGCTTTCTGACGGACTGACCGAGGCGGGCGTGGAGGTACGCTTGGCCGGTGGCGCAAGTTAAACAAGCGGTGAGGCGACCGCTTCCAGTGGTTCTTTGGTTTGTGACAAGGCGCTTGCCAGCGCGTCGATGAAGAAGTCGGCATCCTCTCGCGACAGACAGAGCGGTGGGCGGACTTTCAGTGTGTGCCCGAATTTCCCAGCCGCGCCGATCAAGACATGATGGTGCCGCAGTGAATTTATCACGCCTTTTGCAAGGTCAGGGCAGGGAGCACCGCTCTGCTCGTCAACCAGGTCGATACCCAGAAAGAGACCCGCGCCCCGAACGGCGCCAACCCGGCTCTCTGTCTTGCCCAGATCCTGGAGTTGGTCGAGCAGATAGGTGCCCATCGCCTTGGCATTGTCGATCAGGTTTTCGTCTTCAATCACGTCGAGCACGGCCAAACCAGCAGCCGCCGAAACGGGCGTGCTACCAAATGTGTTGAAGTACCCGACATCTTCGCAAAACCGCGACAGGATGTCGGGACGAGTGGCCATTCCCGAAACCGGGTATCCATTGGCCATAGGCTTGCCCATCGTAATGATGTCCGGATCGAGACCGTGACGCTCAAATCCCCACATTTGGCCTGTGCGCCCAAAGCCGGGCTGGACCTCATCTGCGATCAGCAGACCGCCCGCCGCGCGTACGGCGTCGACGGATTTTGACAAGAACCCGGCAGGATCAGGAAACACTCCGTCAGATGAGAAAATCCCATCGACGAGGAACGCGGCAACCGGATGGTTGCGGCCCTTCAAGGTCGCAATCGCC
>JBCCNY010000417.1:0-2157 GCA_039025595.1 Pseudomonadota bacterium
CAATCTGCGAAAGGGCGCGGCTTTGAACGCCGTCCAAGTCGCTGAGACTTTGGGCAAGCGTGTCCTGAAGAAGGGCTAGAAGCGATCGACTACGGCGCAATCAACGTGCTCCTCACGGGAGGCAACGGCGTCGTTATCGTCCTGCACTAGGTGTGCAAAGCGAATGTGGGGATAGCTAGCGAAAGAGCCACCCGTACAGGAGCGACGAAACGCCGATCCTCCCTTGCAGGGTGTCTCTCCCTGCGGTGTCGCGCGATCTCCCTCGAAAGAAGACACTGAACGACCTGGCCCAGGCTGATACACCTTTCTGCGGCCAAGTCCGAAGCAGCTCGACACAAAATCGCATGAAGTCTGATCACGGCCTGGTGATCTGACTCTGCATCAGAATGCTAAATGAATTTAAGTATCTGGTTTTAAGTATTTCTTTCAAGATCGTTGGTGATCGAACCGGGTACGGAGTTGTGCTGTCTGTCGCGTCTCGAAGCTCAGAAATCGGGTCAATTTTTCAGATATTTCGACAGAAAAAATTCTTCGCGGGAAACCTTTTGGGAAGATGAAATTGCGATCTTATGGCTTGGAAGGGGCGCACGGAAAAGGTGTGACGGTGGAACAGGTCAGAATTTTAGAACAGCGCGAGCGGGCTCAACTTGATCCCGATCGTCTCGAAAAACTCTATGAGCAACTCGGTCCCGATAGCGCAGAAGATGTTGTCTGTCGCGCTCTGGAGGAGCTTGCGGTGCGTTTGTCTCACACAGAGCGGTGCTATCGCGCGGGACAGTTGCGCGATATGCGAAAAAGTGCGCGCAGCTTGATCGCGATTGCCGATCAGATCGGCATGGGAACCTTGGCGCGTGTCGCAGGAGACGTCACTGTATCGATTGACGCACAGGATGGGCCCGCTGTTGCGGCGACACTTTCTCGTCTTTTGAGAATTGGCGATTCATCCCTGAACGAGATCTGGGACCTGCAAGACAAATCTATCTGAGCTCTTGCGGGCGACGTACTCGCTGTTAGGCTGGCATGGACGACCATTATGCCATCAGGATCAGCCCGTATGTCGCCCTCTTTTCTGCCGCGTAGTGCCGCCGCGGTACCAGTGTTTGTTTTGGAACAAGACGACCTTGCCGACTGGCTTGCGACCCGGTCGGCTCAAGAGGTCGCATGGATCAACGGGTCGGCTTTCAAAGGCGCTTTGGGGCAAATGCTGCTGTTGCCCGGCACAGACGGCACGCCCAAAGCGGCTTTGGCGGGGTATGGCACGGTATCGGCACGGTCTCGTGGGCGGTTTCACCTCGCCGGGGTCGCGGCGCAATTACCGAAAGGCGTCTATGCGCTCGAGGGCCTCTCAGCGGATCATGCAGCCGAAGAAGCCTTGGGATGGCTGCTTGCGACCTATCGGTTTGACCGCTACCGGGAACAAAAGCCGGTAGAGGCGCAACTCGTTGCGCCAGAGGGTGTGGACGCCAACCGGCTAGAGATAATCGCTGCGGCGGAATTTCTAACCCGCGATCTGATAAATACGCCAACCGCTGATATGGGCCCGAGCGCTCTGGAGGCGGCGGCTGTTACCCTGGCCGAGAGTCACAACGCGCAAATTCGAGTGACCCGCGGCGCGGCTCTGGTAGAGGCCAGTTTCCCAATGATCCACGCAGTGGGCCGGGCCGCCGCGGAAGAGCCGCGTCTCATAGATTTAAGCTGGGGAGAGGCCGGACCCGCCCTGACCTTGGTGGGCAAAGGTGTGTGTTTCGACACCGGCGGACTGAACATAAAGCCCGGCAGCTCGATGGCCCTGATGAAAAAGGATATGGGCGGCGCTGCCACCGTTCTTGGATTGGCGCAGATGATCATGGCGCTGGCGCTGCCTTTGCGGCTGCGCGTCTTGATACCGGCTGTGGAAAACTCAATCAGCGCGAATGCCTTTCGTCCCGGCGATATTCTGACCGCGCGCAACGGGCTAAGCGTCGAAGTGAATAATACAGATGCCGAAGGCCGGCTGGTCCTCGCGGATGCTCTGATACTCGGCGCGGAAGACGCACCAGACCTGATGGTCTCCATGGCCACGCTAACAGGAGCCGCGCGCGTGGCACTTGGCCCGGACATTGCGCCGTTTTTCTGTGACGACGCCGCCTTGGCCTCCGCCTTGGAGGCCGCAGGCCA
>JBCCNY010000418.1:0-2071 GCA_039025595.1 Pseudomonadota bacterium
CCGGCGGCAGGCCACATGCGGGATCACGCGCGGCACGGGTGAGATGATCATCAAACTGCCCGCCATGCGCCTTCATGAAAGCAAAACCGGCCTGATGCGTTGCCTTCTTGATGATCGCCGGGTCCCTGACCCCGATGAAACTCGCCACCTGACCAACCGCTGTCGGTAAATCCCGTTTCATATGCTCGTAAGCCAGCACCAGCACGTCATCGCGCGCGCGCACCGCCCACCAGGACGCCGTATGGGTCCAGTAGTCGCGACCTTCACTGCGTTCGAGATAATACTCAGCGAACGCCTCCAGAGAGACATGACCGGCCTCGAAAAACCAGTCCTCGAAAAAGCGATACATTGACACCATGGCGTCCAAAGGATCGCGCAACACCACGATATAGCGTCCGCCTTTCGGAACATTCTCCCAAGACAGATGGCTTTTATAGGCGCGGATCTGCCCCAGTTGCGGGGCATCAAGATCAATGTCCATGTCATGCGCCAACTCAATCCATGGCACCACGCCGCTGATCTCGTCAAAGCTCATATCCCCGTTCGAGCGCAAGCCATGCACAATCTGCTGCATCCAGGTCGTGCCGCATTTGGCAAAGGGTGTGACGATCACGTCGGTCTCGCGCGGTTGAAAAGCCAACCCGCGCGCCCAACCTTCGTCAGAGACGAAAAGATCAGACACTGCCTTCATGCCCTCAATGTCACTGGGGCGCTTCATAACTGCGTGACCGACGTGCGCGCCAATAACGTCGTCTTAGACGGAGAAGAGAACAACGCAGCGACAACCTGTGTCCGCGCATTGGCATGCGGCGGTTCCACCCAAGGTCCAAAGAGAGCCCGGCCAACGCGCCTAACTAACAAGAAAACAGAGGCGAACGACCGCATAGACACCCCTTGGAGTACTTTTCGCTGGCACAACATGCCCTATCTCGCGAAAGATGTTCAAGACAGCCGTGGTCCGACCGCAGATCCTTTGACTGGCTCGACCGGGCGCGAAACGCAAACCGCACGAGGCATGCCTGCACCCATGGCGCTTGCATTCATTCTAATCGTCGCTCTGATCATCGCATATTTCAGCATGAAATCGACGGTGATACGGGAATCCTCGGATCCACGTTTTCAACCATTGGGGGTCAGTGAGATCAAGGCTGGATTGGGCCGCTTGCAGAATGACGCCCTGCCGATGGTCGCGTTAGAGCCCGCCAATGGCCCTCCAATCGAGCAGCAAAGCCGCCTTGGCGGTCCGATCTGGGCACCAGACACGGAAACGACGTGGCCCGAGGATGAATATGGGCGGCCGCTCTTGCATGTCGCCCAGCTAAATTTTGCGGAATTCGATCCGCCAGAAGGTTTTCCGCGCGAAGGCCTTCTGCAGATCTTTGTGCGCCATGACGGTACCGGAGTGCCGCTTGTTTCAACCGATGAACTGAGCAAATCAGAAACCGAGAGCCCGCTCGTGACCCGCTGGTACGACGCTCCGAGTGGCGGGAGGAGCCTGTCGGTTCCAGACAGTCTGCGAGAGATGACGAAGGGCATGCTGGCCAGTGATCAGGCGCGCAAGGAAGGCGTCGCGCTTCGCCCGGTGCGTCAGACGCTCCCGGCCAATCCCTATGCCTGGCCCTATTGGGACGAGGTCTATCTCAACCTGACGCGTCGCCGCCCCGCCAATGACATGGCCGCCCAGTTGCAAAATGGCCTGAAGGCGCATTTCGATACCATCGTGAATGCCTATGGCGGTCATTGGATCGGCGGTCATCCGAGTTTCTCGGGCGAAGACATGCGCAGGACGAAAAGCGCCTTGAGAGGGCTCGACCGTGTCCTTCTTCATATCGGTTTCGACAAACATGTGTGCATCGGCGATGCCGGCGCTATCAATATCCTGATCTCACGTCACGACCTGCTGCAACGACGGTTTGATCGCGCCTATTGTTTGTCGGAGGCGTGAGGCGGGGGCGTCTTGCGCGCACCATGCCGGTGAGAGCTCTCCACAGCGCGGCTAAGGTCATGCAAAAGCGCTGAAAAGGGCAGCGAAACAGTCCCACTTGCCCGCCCGATCAGCACGTAATCCCAA
>JBCCNY010000419.1:0-2026 GCA_039025595.1 Pseudomonadota bacterium
ACGCCGGCCCGACCAAAGGTGGATACCGAGGCCATGATGCAGGCTTGGACGAAGATCGTGGCCTGCGGCACGTCGCTTTGGGTGCGAAGCGCACTTGCCCGCAAAGGCCGCGCGCTTCTGCAGGGTGATATCGAAGGCGTCTCGCGGGGCGCGGTGGCCTATGCAGAAACGATCAGTGGGACGGATTACTTAGAGGCAGTAGAGACAATCCATGCCTATGGCCGACAGATGGCTGCGTTTTTCGAGGACTACGATATTCTGCTCACTCCGACGTTGGCGGAGCCTCCACCAAAGATCGGGCGCTTTGCTCATACGACCGAGGATTACGTGGCCTATCGTACCGGCCCGGAGGGCATTTTTGCCCATTCCCCTTTCACCGCTGCCTTCAATGCAACAGGCCAGCCTGCGGTATCCGTACCCCTTTTCTGGAATGAAGAAGGCCTGCCGATTGGCGTGCATCTTGCGGCGCGTTTTGGGGCTGACACGCAACTCATGTCGTTCTGCGCGGATCTGGAACGCGCCCGCCCATGGTTTCATCACGTGCCGACTGTCGCAGGTGTGGATGTCGAAAAGGCTTGATCCTGCGTAGGTTTCCCGAAAACATCTTTTCACGGGAAGTTTGGGGGTGATGAATGACGTCTGCCGTCGAGGTGCAATCGGCGCGTAAGGAATATGGATCGGGCGATAAGTTGGTGCGCGCCCTCGATGATGTGTCGATCACCATTAAAAAAGGCGAGTTCTTCACCCTGTTGGGGCCGTCTGGTTGCGGCAAAACCACGCTTTTGCGCCTCATTGCAGGTTTTGAGACGCCCACGCGCGGCACTATCCTTTTGGGCGACAGCGACATCAGCGCGATGCCCCCGTTTGAGCGTCCCGTGAACACGGTTTTCCAGAGCTACGCGCTGTTTCCGCATCTGTCTGTGGCCGAGAATATCGGGTTCGGCCTCTCGATGCGGGGCGTCGAGAAGGCAAAGATCGATGCGCGCAGCCGCGAGATGCTGGATTTGGTGAAGCTTGAAGCCTTCGCCGACCGAAAACCCCAGCAATTGTCGGGCGGACAACAGCAACGCGTGGCACTAGCCCGGGCGCTGGCGCCTCAGCCTGAGGTCTTGCTTTTGGATGAGCCGCTATCTGCGCTCGATCTGAAACTGCGCAAGGAAATGCAGCTGGAACTCAAGCGGCTCCAACACGAGACCGGGATCACCTTTGTTTTTGTCACCCACGATCAGGAAGAGGCGCTGACCATGTCGGACCGGATCGGTGTGATGCGAGACGGTGTGATCCTGCAAGTGGGTCCGCCGCGCGATATCTACAACAAGCCCGTCAACCGTTTCGTCGCCGATTTCATTGGCGAAACCAATATCCTACGCGGCTCCGTCGAGGCTGGGCAGGTGCGGCTCGCCTCCGGCCATGTCGTTGACGCGGCGGGATTGAATGGCGCGAGTGGTTGCCCGGTCACCCTTGCTGTGCGACCCGAACAGGTGCGTATCGGGGATGGTGCGCTAGAGGGTGTTGTGGCCGATACGGTTTATTTTGGCACGGACACGCATTGCCACCTGAAGCTGGGCGACGACACGGAGATTGTCGCGCGCATGCAAAGCCCTCCATCCGGAGATGTCGGTCTCAACCAAGGCCAGACAATCTGCTTTGGCTTTGTCGAGGGCGCGCTGCGCGTGTTGGAGGAGTAGATGAGCGCTGGCGGCTCGTCTCCCGCACGCACTGGCTGGTTGCTCTCGCTGCCGGCTCTTGTTCTGCTTCTGATAGGTGCGTCAGGGCCGCTTTTGATCGTGGTGGTCTACGCCTTTCTCGAACCCGGTGAATATTCCGGGGTCATCTGGGAATTCACCACCGAGGCGTGGTTCAGGGTCTTTTTTGAGCGAGATATCTTTGATGACACCGTCTCACTGGCCGATGCCCATCTGACGATTTTCTGGCGATCGGTGAAACTGTCGGTTTTGACTACGCTGATTACCTTTGCCATTGGATTTCCAACCGCATGGTTTATCGCCACACGCCCCCCAAGCCA
>JBCCNY010000420.1:0-1986 GCA_039025595.1 Pseudomonadota bacterium
GGCATTGAAAGCCGGTGACGCCCTGCGCGATCTCGTGCCCGATGCAGGTCATTTGTGTCATATGCCCACGCATATCGACGTTTTATGCGGACACTATGAGCGCGTTGTGACAAGCAACCAGGCCGCGATCATCGCCGATACCAAGTATCTCAAACGTGAGGGGCCGCTGAATTTCTACTCGCTGTACCGATGTCATGATTATCATTTCAAAATCTACGGCGCGATGTTTCTGGGTCAGTTCGAACCCGCCATTGAAGCCGCCGACGATATGATCGCCACGCTTCCAGAGGTATTACTCAAGATCCAGTCGCCTCCCATGGCGGACTGGCTTGAAGGTTTCGTATCGGTGAAACAGCATGTTTTGATCCGGTTTGGACGATGGGACGAGATCATCGCGCAGGATCTGCCGAGCAATCCTGACCTTTTTTGTGTAACGACCGCGATGACGCATTATGCAAAATCGGTCGCCTATGCCGCCAGCGGGCAGGTCGCGCAGGCGGAGGCCGAAGCGGCACTCTTTGAAACCGCGTTCGAACATGTCCCGGAAAGCCGCTACATTTTCAACAATGCCTGCCGCGATATCCTGGCGGTCGCCCGCGAAATGATGTTGGGCGAATTGGCGTACCGCAAAGAAGATTACGACACGGCTTTCGCTCATCTGAGACAATCGGTTCATCTCGACGACACGCTGCCCTATGATGAACCATGGGGATGGATGCAGCCCACACGCCACGCCTTAGGCGCGTTGCTTTTGGAGCAGAAACTCTACGAAGAGGCCGCGGTTGTATATCGGGAAGATCTGGGATTGGACCCGACCCTGCCCCGGGCCGTGCAGAACCCGGACAATGTCTGGAGCTTGCATGGCTATCACGAGTGCCTCTTGCATCTGGGCAGAACAGACGAGACGCGTTTCATCAAACAACGGCTCGACCTCGCGAAGGGCCGGACCGATACACCGGTGAAATCCTCGTGCTTTTGCAAGCTCGGTAGTCACTGAAAACACTCCACGCGTCTTGCGTGACAAAACCAGTCTCGGACAGTATCCAGAAGGCCCGCCACCTCCAAGGCGTGTCACAAAAAACCACGTCTGGCGCAGTTTTGCCTCGATCCACTTTTTTCCACATGGCCCCTTCCCTCACTTCGCTTTAAGAACGAGACCGATTGGAGGGGCTTTTAGTGGTTTCACGGCGATTCATGCGCTTCGTTTTCGCTGTCTGGTGCGGTCTGGCTGTCCTACCCGTCAGCGCCACAGAAGTGGCAATTTTTGCCCCCGGCGCTCCGGACAGCTTACAAAATGCGCTGCGTTCGGCCTCGCTCTCGCTCTCGCTATCGGAGTCCGAAGATCAAACCACGCAAGCTCAGGATCTCCTTGCAGCGGCGCGGGCTGATTATGCCAGACTGTTGAGCGCCTTGTACGAAAACGGGTTCTACAGCGGGGTCATTAACATCCGGGTGGACGGGCGCGAGGCCGCCGATATCTCGCCCGTCCAGGCGCCCCCATCGATCACCCAGATTGTGATCCAGGTTCAGCCGGGTCCACGCTTTGCCTTTTCTCGTGCCAGTATCGAGCCCCGTGCGCCTACCTCGTCTGTGCCAGAGGAATTCGCGCCTGGCCAGGAAGCACGTGGGACGGTCATTGTCCGCGCCGCACGCGCGGCGGTATCGGACTGGCGTGACGCGTCCCATGCCAAGGCGCAGATCACCGCGCAAAAACTTGTCGCCAACCACCCGGCCGGCACCTTGTCGGCAGACATTCTCATCGACCCCGGCCCGGCCCTGCGCTTTGGCGATCTGAGAATAGAACGCGACGGCGGCGTACGTCCCGCCAGGGTCGCGCAGATCGTTGCACTGCCCACCGGTGAGCCGTTCTCTCCCGAAGAGCTCAGAGACGCCAATGACCGGTTGCGTCGCACCGGCGCTTTCAGTTCGGCCATTCTCGCCGAGGATGAAACGCCCTCACCGGACGGTACGCTCGATATCATCGCA
>JBCCNY010000421.1:0-1904 GCA_039025595.1 Pseudomonadota bacterium
ACCGAGGCATGGGGCTTGGACCGACCGCATCCGCGCTGATCAAACAGGATGATCCGGTACTTGTCTGGATTGAAGTACCGCCGCATCGCAGGGCTGCATCCGCCACCCGGACCG
Organism: Pseudomonadota bacterium; assembly: GCA_039025595.1. Lineage (GTDB taxonomy): Bacteria > Pseudomonadota > Alphaproteobacteria > Rhodobacterales > Rhodobacteraceae > Roseovarius. Next base: position 115 of record JBCCNY010000421.1, read on the forward strand.
CCATGCAGGACAACGACCGGAAGGCCCTCGGGATTGCCCGACTGCTCGACATAAATCGTATGGCCATCGCCCACATCCATCATGCGCCGATCGTGGGGTTCGATCGACGGATAGAGAAACTGTGACGCTGTTTTTTGGCCTGCGAATTTGTCCATGTCTGTCCTATATAGATCAGCATTAGCAGATGAGCATAGGAAACACGGAATGCAAGCGAATGAAAAATCGATGCAGACCACGATCGATCCGGCGGAAATCGCCAAATTCGGCGCAATCGCCGAGGAATGGTGGGACCCGGAGGGTAAATTCAAGCCGCTTCATCTGCTCAATCCCTGCCGTCTGGATTACATCAACGCCCAGATTACGGCCGAGTTTGACCGCGACCTTTCAAACCCGCGCCCCTTTGAGGGACTGACGCTTCTCGATATCGGTTGCGGCGGTGGATTGTTAAGCGAGCCTATGGCGCGGCTGGGGGCCACCGTCACGGGCGCCGATGCCTCGGGGGAGACATTACCCGTCGCCCGCTTGCATGCGGCTCAATCGGGATTGGATATCGAGTATCTGAATACCACGGCGGAAGACCTGGCTCGCGAAGACCTGCAATATGATGTCATTCTCGCAATGGAGGTGATCGAGCACGTCGCCGACCCACTCGCCTTTCTAACCGCCTGCACCACGCTTTTGAAGCCTGGCGGTCTTCTGCTTTGCTCAACGCTGAACCGCACAACGCGAAGCTATGCAATGGTGGTCTTTGGAGCAGAACGCGTCATGGGCTGGCTGCCCGTTGGCACGCATGACTGGTCGAAATTCATCACACCCGATGAGTTGTTTGAGAGGTTGCGACAGGCAGGCCTGGAACCCGTGGACAAGAAGGGCATGGTCTTCGCCCCGCTCAGCTGGCGCTGGTCTATCTCTGATGTCGACTTGCAAGTGAATTACGTCACCGCCAGCCTGAAACCGCCCAAAAGCTCCTGTTAGAGCCTGTTTCGGGGCTTTGCGTATGCTATTCCTCGTCCGAAAGCCGCGCACGCAACTGGCGCAAAACAGGTAAAGTAGCGCGCACATTTTGCTCGCCGATCTCCTCCACAACATCGGTGATTAAGGGCATGAGAGCGGCAAGAGCCGCATCACGGGCCTTCTGACCCGCCGGACTGATCGAGACCATCTTGCGCCGTGCATCATCCCAGTCAGGCCGGATATGCACATAGCCCGCCCATTCCAACCGGTTCAACGTATTGGTCATTGCGCCGCGCGTGACGTGAAAACTGCGCGCCAATTGTGCGGGACTTCGCTCTTGCCCCGCGCTCGCGAGGTGGTTGAGCACCGAGAAATGCGAGATTTCCATTCCTTTGGGTAAAATACGGCCCAGACGACTGCGGATCAGCTGATCGTTTGTCAGGATCTCGCTGAACAGCGTCACCGCCAATGGATCGATCTTCGTCTCGGTCTTGTCATTCATACTGGCGTGCCAAAAGCTCTGTTCTCGCCCCAAGCCGGGACGCGAGTGCGCGCACTGGCCACTGACTTGCGATCAATGTCAATCAGGCTGATTCCGGGCGCGGTCCCCGCATCAGACAAAACGCTGCCCCATGGATCAACAGCCAGCGAATGGCCGTAGGTTTTGCGCGACTTGCCTTGCTGCGCCGGATGCGTGCCGGTTTGTGCAGGTGCAAGGACATAGGCCCCCGTCTCGATGGCACGCGCGCGCAGCAACGTCTCCCAGTGCGCGGCCCCTGTCACTGGGGAAAAGGCCGATGGAACCGTGATGATCTCTGCTCCGGCCTGAGCCAGAT
>JBCCNY010000422.1:0-1891 GCA_039025595.1 Pseudomonadota bacterium
AAGACATCCTGCTGTTCGACAAAGCTCATTTCCATGTCGAGCTGATAGAAATCCGTGGGCGAGCGGTCGGCGCGCGGGTCTTCGTCGCGAAAACACGGCGCGATCTGGAAATACTTGTCAAAGCCCGAGACCATGATCAGTTGTTTGAATTGCTGCGGGGCTTGCGGCAGCGCATAGAACTTTCCCGGATGCAGCCGCGAAGGCACCAGAAAATCGCGCGCGCCCTCGGGCGAGGAGGCCGTAATGATCGGCGTCTGGTATTCGCGAAACCCGATATCCCACATCCGCCGCCGGATTGATGCGACAACGTCCGAGCGCAAAGTCATGTTGCGCTGCATCACCTCGCGGCGCAGATCGAGATAACGGTAACGTAGCCGCGTTTCCTCGGGGTATTCCTGATCGCCAAAGACCATCAGCGGCAGCTCGTCCGCCGTGCCCAGGATTTCGAGATCGCGAATAAACACCTCAATCTCGCCCGTCGGGATCTTCGGGTTCACCAGATCCGTCGCGCGTGCCTTCACGCTGCCATCGATGCGAATGCACCATTCCGAGCGGACTTTTTCCACCTCTGCGAAAACCGGACTGTCGGGATCGCACAGCACCTGCGTCATGCCATAATGATCGCGCAAATCAATGAAGAGCACGCCGCCATGATCGCGCACCCGATGGACCCATCCGGCAAGGCGCACGTTTTGGCCTTCATCTGCTTTGGTCAGCGCGGCACAGGTATGGCTGCGATAGGCATGCATGGGAGACTCCGGGATCGGCGTAAAGAACGTCGCCGATACACATTGGGCGGCGGGCGAAGTCAAGGCCCGGAATAGCCCTCAGTGATCAGACCGGCGCGGTCTCCCGTCACGGGGCGCTGGCGTGCAGAGCCGCGCCGGAATGAGACCACGCAAGGAATTGCCGACATAAATCCTGTCACATATCGCCAGATCGTTCAGGCGCAAGCGCACCTCTCGCGCGCGTCCCATTTCCAACAACTCTTCGCGCAGGACGCCGGGAAGAACGCCACAGTCGAGCGGAGGAGTAAGAAGTCCCTCGCCCTGATCCACGAAAATATTCGTGATGGTCCCTTCGCACAGCCATCCATCGTCGTTGCAATAGATCAACTCGTCCAACTCGCTGGGAAGGTTGGCGCGCGCCGCGTCATAGATAGCACGCTGGGTGGATTTCACGCCGAGCCAAGGGTCATCTGCGCGCAACTTTTGCTCAGCGGCACCCAACCGCCAGACCGCGCCCTCCGACAAAGCTGTGAAAGGAGTCTGCGCTAGCGTCAATGACCCATTGCGATCCACTGTGAGCCGGACCCGCAGCGGACCAGATCCAGACAAGGCATCGAGCTCTGCGTCAATATTGGGTAGGGCGATGTCAAACTTCGCCGCGGTCCGGCGCAGCCGCGCCACGTGGCGATCGCGCCGCACGACCCCGTCCTTGGGCGTCCAGAGGAATGTCTCGATCAGCTGAAAGCTGGCATCAGCTGGTGGACAAAACGGGCCTTCCATAACGCTTCCTCATATTCCGATGCTGCAGTGCTGTCATACACGACGCCACCGCCCACATTCAGCGTGGCTTGATCCCCGTCATGCAGCAAGGTGCGAATGGCGACGTTAAACTCTGACCGACCATCCGGCGCGGCCCAGCCAATCGTGCCGCAATAGATGTCCCGTGCCTGCCCCTCAAGCTCCGCCAGGATTTGCATGGCACGTAACTTAGGCGCACCGGTGATCGATCCACAGGGAAAGAGCGCCCTAAAGATATCGGAGAGCCGCGTCCCCGCGCGCAGACGTCCCGAAACAAGCGACGTCATCTGGTGGACAGTCGCGTAGGTCTCAACCTCGAAAAGCCGTGGCACCTCGACGCTGCCCAGTTCACAAATCCGGCTGAT
>JBCCNY010000423.1:0-1808 GCA_039025595.1 Pseudomonadota bacterium
CTTGCGCTGGCAGGCGGCATGGCCACGGCTCAGGATGTTGTCCGGCTCGGCACGGAAGGCGCCTATGCGCCGTGGAACTTCGTGAACGATGCCGGTGAAATAGACGGCTTCGAGCGCGAATTGGGCGACGAGCTGTGCATGCGCGCTGGCCTGACCTGCGAATGGGTCAAAAACGATTGGGATTCCATCATTCCCAATCTCGTAGCGGGTAATTACGATGCAATTATTGCGGGCATGTCGATCACCGACGAGCGTGAAGAAGTGATCGATTTCACCCATAACTACACACCGCCCGACCCGTCGGCCTATGCGGGGGTAGATATCGGCGTTGATCTCGACGGTGGGGTGATTGCCGCGCAAACCGGCACCATTCAGGCGGGCTATATCGCGGAAAGCGGCGCCACTTTGGTAGAGTTCGCCACGCCCGAGGAAACCATAGCGGCGGTCAAGAATGGCGAGGCCGACGCGGTTCTGGCAGATAAATCCTATCTCGCACCGATCGTGGCTGAGGATGCCGACCTGAGCTTTGTCGGCGACGATGTACCGTTAGGCGGTGGTGTCGGCATGGGACTGCGCGAAACAGATGGTGAGCTGAAAGCAAAATTCAACGACGCGATCAACAGCATGAAAAACGATGGCAGCCTGAACAAGCTGATCGAGAAATGGGAGGTCTCCACGACCTTCTGATCACAAATGAAACAGCCGCGTCCCGGCCCTCGCCGGGGCGTGCATGTGTCGAGGCAGGGATGGTCTGGCATCTAGAGGAAACATGCGAAAGTGGCGCAGGCTCGATTTCATGGGGCATGGTAGGTTCCGGGCGGCCTTCGGTCGTTGCGCATGGCTGGCCTCAGTCGCGTTTTGCATGGCATCGCGTTCTGGACCCACTGACCGACCATTTCACCGTCTACGGGTACGATATGCCGGGCTTCGGCCAATCTGACAAAGCGCTGCACGAGCACAGGGGGATCGACGCCCAGGGCGTGATGTTAGCCGAGTTGTTGCAATATTGGCAGTTGGACCACCCGTCTGTCTGGGCACATGATTTCGGCGGTGCCGTCACCTTACGCGCGCTTCTTGTCCATGGCTACCAAGTTGATCGGCACCTTTCGATCAATGTCGTCGCGATGCGCCCCTGGGGATCGGCCTTCTTTGACCATGTGCGGCGTCATATCGATGCCGTCGAGGGTTTGCCGACACGTATTCATGCCGGTATCGTATCGGCCTTTATCGGCGGCGCCTTGATCCAGCCGCTCGAGGAAGAAGATCGTGACGCGCTGGAAGCGTCTTGGCGCGATAGCGAAGGACAGAAAGCTGTTTACCGCCAGTTCGCGCAAACGGACGAAGCGCTAACCGCGGAAAGCGAACCCCACTTTGCGACGCTTCATGGCGAGATACACGTGCTGCGGGTCGCAGATGATCCCTTGATTCCGATGTCTCGCGGGCAAGCCCTGGCAGAGGCCAATGGATGCGAGATCGAGCCGATGCCCAATCTCGGTCATCGGCCACAACTGGAAAATCCGGATCAGGTGGCCAATCGGGCGCTGACATTCCTGACAAAAAGGGCGGCTTGAGCGATGTTTTCTTTCTGCACCGACCCGTCTGTACTCGGCAATTTTCAGTGGTTGGCCTGCTATCTGACCACGCCGAAACACGCCAACCTTTACATATCCGTAGTGGTCGTTCTCGTGCTTTTGGGGATCACGGCACCCGTCGCGCTGGCCTTTGGCTTTGCTGGTGCCACAGCGGCGCGCTCGCGGATCGCACCGGTGGCGTGGCTGGGAAAGGGCTACATCGCGATCGTGCGCGGC
>JBCCNY010000424.1:0-1797 GCA_039025595.1 Pseudomonadota bacterium
CATGCACAGCTCGTCGCCCAATTCGCGCTCGAAGCCGTCTATTTCACCGGCATCGTTCACGAAGTTCCACGGCGCATAGGCGCCTTCCGTGCCGAGCCGGACAACATCCTGAGCCGTGGCCATGCCGCCTGCCAGCGCAAGCGCCAGCGTTGCGAGTGTCAGTTTTTTCATTTTGATCTCCCTGGTCTTCTACCGATTGTTATTCTTTACGAATTGGTGTTGATGCGCTTGCCTCTCACGCCGCCATGGTGGAACTGAGGAATTGTCGCAACCGCTCCGATTCAGGTGCACCAAAAAGCGTCTCTGGCGCGCCTTCTTCTTCGATCACGCCTTTATGCAAAAATACTACGTGATCAGAGACATCATGGGCTAACTTCATGTCATGCGTGACGATCATCATGGTCCGTCCTTCTGCGGCCAGATCCTTGATGACGCGCACCACTTCCTGTTCGAGTTCGGGATCGAGCGCAGAGGTCGGTTCGTCGAACAAAAGCGCCTCGGGCTCCATGCAGAGCGCGCGCGCGATTGCGGCGCGCTGTTGCTGTCCACCCGATAACTGCGCGGGATAGACATCGCATTTGTCGCCAATCCCGACCTTTTCGAGATAACGACGCGCGGCTGTCTCGACCTCGCTCTGGTTCCGTCCGAGCACGGTGACCGGTGCCTCCATCACATTCTCCAGAATGCTCAGATGCGCCCATAGGTTAAATTGCTGAAAGACCATCGACAGGTTGGTGCGAATGCGCAGAACTTGTTTTGCGTCGGCGGGATGACGGGACAGCCCATTTCCTTTCCACGCGACAGGCTCTCCCTTGAAGAGGATATCGCCCTGCTGGCTGTCCTCCAGCAGGTTTGCGCAGCGCAGGATGGTCGATTTGCCCGACCCCGACGAGCCGATCAGCGAGACGACGTGTCCTTTGCCGGCGGTAATATCCACACCCTTGATGACCTCAAGCGCGCCATAGGCTTTGTGCAGATTGCGAATTTCGATAACCGGCTGGCTGTCAGACAAATTTTTTTCCTGATGTTCCCGCGTCAACAAACACTAGGGCTGAAAAATTTCGCCAATGCAAGCGGTCGTAGGCGGCGCCGTTGCGGCAATCAGGCTTTGGATACGTCTTTGCGTGGTTTCTCATCAGGAAAGTCCGGCAGCGGGAGAGCCATATAGGCGTCGCACGGGATCTTGATCAAAGCCTTCACACCCAGAGTGTCGCGATCCCCCGTCGCAAGCGCCAAGATGGCTTCATTGACGGCATCTGCGATCCGGGGCGCTTCGTTTGCCCGCGCTGTAATAAGAGGCAAGCCCGGCGTTGGTTTCGTCCATTCGATCACGCGCAGCCCTTTGGCCCAGGCATCATATCGTTGCATCAACCGCCAGCTCTGTGCATCAAGGGCGGCCAGATCTGCATCCCCTGCAACCACTGCGCGCGCGGAAGAGACATGTGCGCCGGTTTGCAAAAGATCTGTAAAAGCGAAGCCATGCGCTTTTGCATGGTCCCAAAGGGCGCCCCAACCGCTTTGAGAAAGAGGCTCATTGAAGGCCAAAATGGCGTTTCGGTAGTCCACGAAGCGCCGGCGCGGATCATCGCGACGCACCACGATGACGGAGTTGTAATAGCCCGGCTGGCATCCTTCCAGCCCGTAATCGGGTGTGCCGACGAGCGTAACCCTCTCGTGCAGCTGCGCACGAAACGGCAGAGCGCAGGTCTGAGAAAGATAAAGATCCGGCGATTGCCACAAATCCCAAAGACTTTCAGGATAGGACAGCGCGTCGGGTGCGTTGTGAAGTCGTGCGCG
>JBCCNY010000425.1:0-1791 GCA_039025595.1 Pseudomonadota bacterium
AAGCGGGTTTCCCCCATCAGGCAACTGCCTCAAAGGCCGCGGCCTTCCAGAAGAGCCTGTCGAAATTGGCTTGCGTCTGTGCGGCGAATTCGGGCCAGCCCATGTCAAAGACCTCTGCGCCGACCTTCGCCGTGTGAACTGTGTAGGCAGGTTCATTGCGTTTGCCGCGATAGGGCGGCGGGGCGAGATAGGGCGCGTCTGTTTCGACAAGGATCCGATCCACAGGCACGCTGGAGAAAATCTCGCGCAGCTCAATACTTTTGGGAAAGGCCACAATACCCGACATGGAAAGGTAGAACCCCAGATCCACAGCCACCTGCGCCAGAGCTGGGCCGGACGAAAAGCAATGCATCACGCAGCTAAAGCGACCGGCGCGATACTCTTCGGTGAGGATGCGGGCCATGTCGTCGTCGGCATCTCTGGCATGAATGATCAGGGGAAGCCCGGTCTGGCGCGCCGCCTCGATATGAAGGCGCAGGCTGTCTTGTTGCACGACGGCACTCTCGCAGGTGTAATGGTAATCTAGACCTGTCTCGCCGATACCTACGAATTTCGGATGCTGCGCCAGACCGACCAGTTCAGCGAGTGTTGCCATCGGCTCGTCTGCCACGCTCATCGGATGGGTGCCTGCGGCGTAGAAAACCGGCGCATGGGTCTCGGCGATAGCGCGCACCTGAGGCTCCAGCCTGAGCTTCGTGCAGATCGTCACCATCCGTGTCACGCCGACCGTCCGAGCCCGCGCGACCAAATCGGCAAGCTCTGTCTCGAACGTATCGAAATCCAGGTGACAATGGCTATCGGTTATCTCGACGATATCATGCGTCATGCTCAGACCGGGAGTTGATGGATTACACCGCCTGCGCCGTGCGTTGCAGTTCAAAGACCGTATCGAGCACTAGCGTGGCAGGGTCAAGGTTCACCGCGCGTCCGTGTCGGGAGCGCTCTGCGATTTTACTCGCACATTCGGCCCATGCCCTTGCCTGCGTCTCCGCGGGCGCCAAGCGGGATATCAGCGACGACTCCCCCGGCGCAGCTTCTTGCGGCAGCGTCCCCCGCGCCCCGGCCCGCGCCATTCGTGCCAGGACGAGCTCGATGAGATCAAACAGGAGATCGAGGCGCGCCTCTGCCCCGCGCACCGTCGCCGCATTGGCTAGTTTGATTGCGCGCGCCCGGTCCAAGGCTGGTAATGTGTGCATTAACGCCAAGACATCCGCGTAAAGCGCGACGCCCTCCAGTCCAAGAAGTCTGATCGCCGTGCCGACGGAGCCCTCGGAAAGCTCGGCCAGGGCCACTTGGTCCTCAGCGGCCTCAAACCCGGCCTGAACGAGCGCTGCGATCAGATCCTCTGCGCACAAGGGCGATAGCGGCAAAGTTCGGCAACGCGACCGGATCGTTGGCAACAAGCGCCCGGGCTGATGCGACAAAAGCAACAGAGTTGTTTGCGCGGGGGGTTCTTCAAGCATTTTAAGAAGCGCGTTAGCCGCGTGTGTGTTCATATCATCCGCAGCGTCCACCAGCACAACGCGCCGCCCCCCATCGGCGGCCTTTAGGGCGAAAAAACCCGCAAGGTCTCGCACATCTTCGGCCACAATCTGATCGCGCAGACGGCCGGTTTTTTCGTTCCGGCTGCGCGTAACATGAAACAAACGGGGCTCGGATCTGGCCCGCAAACGACGCGCAACCGGATGATCGGTATCCACATCGAGGTTTTCAGGTGGGGGCGTTGCTCCAAACAATCCCGTATCCTGCTCCGCGTCCGGCGCGGTAAGCAAGAAGCGTGACATCCGCCAG
>JBCCNY010000426.1:0-1760 GCA_039025595.1 Pseudomonadota bacterium
CACACAGTGTGGACAAGTGAGGAGACGTTTCGCGACTGGACTCGCTCGGAATCCTTCCGCAAGGCGCATGCCAATGCGGGGAGCACGTCGAAGCTGCATGAAGGTCACCCGAATTTTGAGGGCTTCGCCGCGATCCAGCATATCGCAACAGCGATGGCCTGACATAGTCTCGATACTCGCCCGCCGCAGACCGGTCTGATCAGGCCAGCGACGCCGTGTGCGGCAGCACGAAGGTTGCGGAACCGGGCGGGGTGGCATTGACCCGCAACTGACAGCCATAGGCCTCTGAGAGGAACGCATCGGTCAGCACCTCGTCCGATGTCCCCTGCGCCATGAGCTGCCCTTCGTGGATCATGGCGACGCTGTCGGCAAACATTGCGGTGAGGTTCAGGTCGTGCATAACAGCCACCACGCCGCCGCCGCTTGCAGCGTAATCGCGACACAACCGCATCACCTCGAGCTGGTGGCCGATATCGAGGCTGGCCACGGGTTCATCCAGAAAGAGCCAACAGGGCTTGCCGGCGACAACTGGGGTCCAGACCTGGACCAGAACGCGGGCCAATTGTGCGCGCTGCTGTTCGCCGCCTGATAGTTCCTGATAGAAACGACCTTCAAATCCTGAAAGGCCAACCCGTCTGAGCGCGAACTGCACGAGATCTGTCTGACCCGCATCGATCCCGGCCGACAGACCCAGACGGACGACCTCGTAGACCGTGAAAGGGAAAGCCAGTCGCGTGGCTTGCGGCAACACGGCCCGCCGTGCTGCCAGATCCCAGGGCTTCATCCGTCTGATATCCTGGCCATCCAGCGCCACCTTGCCCTCGTAGGGGACATCGCCTGTCATGGCGCGCAAGAGCGTCGTTTTGCCTGATCCATTGGGCCCCACGATGGCAGTCAACGCGCCCGCTTGCGCGGCGAAATCGATCCCTTGCAGAACGCGGCGTTTGCCCAACGAGACCTTTACATTTGACGCAACGATCATGGGCTACAGATCCAGCAGATTGCGGTTGCGCAGCAAGATCCAGAGGAAAAATGGACCCCCGAGCGTGGCGGTCACGATGCCAATCGGAAGCTCCGCCGGCGCAATGATCGACCGGCTGATCATGTCTGCCAGCACCAGAAGCGCTGCACCCAGAAGTGCTGCGTTGAGCAGCAAATAGCGGTGGTCAGGTCCGATCGCGATGCGCAGCAGATGCGGCACGACAATTCCGATGAAACCGATACCGCCGGATACCGCCACCGCAGCACCCGTCGCGCCTGCCACGGTCAGAATGGCGATCGATTTCATCCGCTGGATCGGAATGCCCAGATGAGCTGCAGACGCCTCGCCGAGCGCCAGGGCATTTAACGAGCGTGCCAGAAAGGGAGCGACAGCCAGCGCAAGAAAGATCAGCGGCGCGGCAGCAGCCACTTTTGCCCAGGTTGCACCGGCGAGTGATCCAAGACCCCAAAAGGTCAGATCGCGCAATTGTGCGTCGTCAGCCATGTAGACAAGGATACCCGACAGCGCGCCGGCAAGCGCTCCAAGCGCAATGCCTGCCAGCAGCATGACGGCGACAGATGTGCGTCCGTTTCGGGTAGAGACGCGATAGAGCAGAAGGGTTGAGAGCCAACCGCCCAGAAAAGCGGCGATCGGCACGGTGTAATTGCCCAGTGCCAGTGCGAGACCCGACGGCAGTGCCGCACCCAGCACAATTGCCGCAATAGCGCCCAAGCCTGCGCCCGCACCAACCCCGACGAGGCCCGGATCCGCCAGCGGG
>JBCCNY010000427.1:0-1692 GCA_039025595.1 Pseudomonadota bacterium
ATTCCCAATTCAGGTCATCTGACGGGGCAAGCGGTGGGTCTCTCTCAGGACTTTCCAACCAATCCAGATGTGGTGATTATCGGTGCAGGTTCGGCTGGATTATCCGCCGGGCGCAAACTTCGAAAAAAAGGGCTGTCTTTCGTGATCGTTGAAGGTGCCGATCGCGTGGGTGGCAGAGCATACACCGAAAGCCAAACCTTCGGCGTGCCGGTGGATCATGGATGTTCGTGGATTTCGGGCTCTGACAAGAACCCATTCACGAAATTCGCCTCCGATCTGGGCTATGGTCTGGTCGAACATACCCGTGCGGGCACCGATCTCTTTGATCTCGACGGCAATCCAGCGGATGAGGCCGCCCATGAGGCCTATGACGAGGCTTGGGACGCCCTGACCCGCCCGATTGGCAAAGCCGGCAAGAAGGGCCGCGATGTCGCCGCCGCCGATGTCATACCGAATGTCCGCTACGGCGCATCGGTCCAGTCCTGGATGGGATCGATGGATTACGGTGTGAATTTCGATCAGATTTCGACACGGGACTTCTGGAACACCGATTCCAGTCAGCCCAGCATGTTTGTCAGCGAAGGTCTGGGCAGCGTTGTGGCCACATTGGCAGATGGCTTGCCGATCTCGCTCGGCACGCAAGTGACGGAAGTCGACTGGTCCGGCACCGGCGTATCGGTTGAAACCTCAAAGGGCACGATCAAGGCAGGCGCGTGCCTGATCACCGTCTCAACCGGCGTGCTCGCCGCCAACAAGATCAAGTTCACGCCCGAGCTGCCGGACTGGAAACAACAGGCGGCGCATGACATTCCGATGGGGTTGCTCATCAAGGTGCCGATGCTCTTTGACGGCGCTCGGCTAGGACTGACCGAGAACAACTGGGTAACCTATGAGCTGCCCGATGAACAGGCCGGTGAAGGCTGCTTTTTCATCGCCTGGCCGTGCAGTCACGATTACGTCTTCGGCAATATCGGCGGGCGATTCGGCTGGGAGCTTTATGCCGAAGGCCAAGAGGCCGTGCTCGATTACGCCATGCAAGAAATGCTCAGGCTCGTGGGTAGCGACGCGCGTAAGCATTTCATCAAAGGCTTCGCCACCGACTGGGCGGACAATCCCCTGACGCTGGGGGCCTACGGTGCCGTGCGGCCTGGTGCGCCAAACGCGCGGGATCATCTGGCGGAACCTCTTGGCGACAGGCTGTTCTTTGCGGGCGAGGCCACGCATAAGCGCGTACCCGCCCTGGTGAACGGCGCCTATCTCAGCGGCAAAAAGGCCGCCAAGAAGATGCTCAAGGTGCTGGCTTAACCCCCTGCCCTTCCGTTTCACCTGTACGACCAGACCAAAAGGTAAAAACCGGGTCATGAATCATCGCAAAGAGCGAACGATGCAAACGCCCAAGCGGCTCGACGCGCGTCTCGATAGCGTCCCAGGCCGCGTCAGCCTGCGCTTTATCGCGAAAGCTGATGACGGCCATGAAAGCATGACCGCGCTCTTCGTCGGTATCAAAGCCGCTGGGGCGCGTGCGATCCATCACAGGAGAGCTCGATTGGGCAAGGCCTGTCTCAACGAGATGCGCAATAAACGCCTCCCAGGCGCGATCGAGTTTCTCTCGGCGCACGCCGGGCTTGAGGTCGAAAATGTTCAGAAGCTGATGCATGGGTCAGAACCGTCTGCGGTCTTTGGGCTGCACCA
>JBCCNY010000428.1:0-1630 GCA_039025595.1 Pseudomonadota bacterium
ATGTTTGGCGCCCATCCCAAGCAGAGCCGCAAGAACCTTGCGAGATACTTCGGTGAAGATCTGGCCGATGCGATCCTCGCCGAGGCGGCCCCGGCGCTGGATTGGGCCAGACGCTTCATCGATCAAGAGGGGATCGATTGCGATTTTCAAAAGACGGGCCGAATCCAGCTGGCCTGGACACCGACCCATGCCCGGGCGCAGCGAAAGCTTGTTCAGAGCGTCCGGCACGCCGGGGACGTTCGGATTGAACCCCTCTCGCGCGCCGAATTGGGGCGCGAGATCGAAACAAAGCGCTATCACGGCGCAATCGTCTTTCCCGATCACGCCGCGCTTCATGCCGCCAAGTACCACCGCGGCATGCTCGATGCGGCCCGCCATCGCGGGATCCGCGTGGTCAGTCATGCTCCCGTAGAGCATGTTGAGAGGGAGGCGACGCGCTTTGCCCTGCGTAGCCCGCGTGGCGCGATCCAAGCGGAGAAAGTCGTGCTGGCCACCAACGGCTACACATCGCGCCCCTTCGTCTGGCATATGCGGAGGGTCTTTCCCTTGCCGTCTTTCATGATCGCCACCGAGGAGCTTCCTGCAAATTTACTGGGTCCTCTTGCGCCGGGGCGACGCATGATGGTCGAGACCCGGGCGCGCCACAGCTATTTCCGGATCAGTCCTGACGGCAAACGCATTCTCTTCGGAGGACGCGCCGCTTTGCGAGATATCCCGCCAAAGATCGCTGCAGAGCGTCTGCGGCGTACGATGGTCGACATCTGGCCCGAACTGGAAGAAGTCCGCCTGAGTCATGTCTGGAGCGGTTGTACCGGTTTTGGCTTTCGACAGATCCCGCATGTGGGTCTGGTCGATGGCATGGCCTATGCGATGGGCTTCAGCGGGTCGGGAACGGTCCTGGCGCCGTATCTGGGCGCGAAAGCGGGCTGGTTGGCGGTTGGCGATACCAGGGCAGAGACCGCGTATCAACACACGTCACTACAGCGCAATGCGCTGCATTGCTTTGATAAGCCCTATTTTCTGCGTGCGGCGGATCTCTGGTATAGCTACGGAGTTGATTGGTGGCAGAACCGGCAGGCGAAGTGACCAAACCCTGCATAATTTGCGTGGCGATCACCGGCTCTGTACCCCAGAAATCGGATAATCCGGCCGTTCCCATCAGTGTGTCCGAGCAAATCGAATCGACGCAGGCCGCTTTTGAGGCCGGAGCGGCAATTGCCCATTGTCATGTCCGGGGCGATGATGGCACGCCCAGCTCGGATCCTGCCCGTTTTGCGCGGCTCAAGGAAGGGATCGAGGCGCATTGTCCGGGGATGATCATCCAGTTCTCGACCGGGGGTCGATCCGGCGCAGGAAAAGCACGGGGCGGTATGCTATCGCTGCGGCCTGACATGGCCTCGCTGTCTGTCGGATCGAATAATTTTCCGACGCGGGTTTACGACAATCCTCCCGATCTGATCCAGTGGTTGGCTCGGGAGATGCAGACCTATCAGGTGGTACCGGAAATCGAAGCTTTTGATTTATCACATATTTTACAGGCGATCGTGCTGCATCGCGCAGGTGAGCTTTTCGGCCAGCTTTATGTCCAATTCGTTCTGGGTGTGAAAAACGCAATGCCTGCGGACAAGGA
>JBCCNY010000429.1:0-1606 GCA_039025595.1 Pseudomonadota bacterium
CGGTGGCCAAGCTATCCGGCCCTCAGATCGCCACGGGCGGCAGGGATTTTTGAACGGCTCCGCCCCGATATTCTGTCGAAACTGACCGAGGCAGGCGCTCCCGGCGAGGCATTGCGTGCCTTTGACAGCTTTCTTCAGGGTTTGCCGGCTGGCGTTCAGGTCTTTTCACTCTTTGAGGCACATCCTGCGCTGATCGATCTGCTAATTGATATCGCAGGCACAGCGCCGGATCTCGCGGCATACCTATCGCGTAATGCGAGTGTTTTCGATGCGGTCATTGCGGGGGAGTTTTTTGCCCCTTGGCCCTCGCTCGACATGTTGGCGTGCGATCTCTCTGCGCGGCTGGACCGGGAAAAAGACTATGAAAGCAAGCTGGATGCCGCGCGGCGTTGGCACAAAGAGTGGCATTTTCGCATTGGTGTGCACCACCTGCGCAAGATCGTGACAGCAGGGGCGGCAGCGACCCAATATGCGCAACTGGCCGAAGCGGTTCTACGGGTTCTTTGGCCCGAGGTCTGCGCGCAGTTTTCCCGTAGGCACGGTCCGCCACCCGGGCGCGGCGCGATCGTTCTCGGGATGGGATCGCTTGGGGCGTCGCAGCTGACGTCAGGCTCGGACCTCGACCTGATCGTGATCTATGATGCGCCGGGCGATGCAGTGTCAGACGGCCCGAGACCACTGCCCGCGCGCGCCTATTACGCCAAAACGACCCAAGCCCTGATTACAGCGCTCACCGCGCCGATGTCGCAGGGGAAACTTTATGACGTGGATATGCGCCTGCGCCCGTCCGGCAATCAGGGTCCGGTTGCCACGAGCTGGGCAGCCTTTAAGAATTACCAGTCAGACGAGGCCTGGATCTGGGAGCATATGGCGCTAACTCGGGCGCGCGTCGTGGCAGGAGAGGACGATTTGGGTCAATCGGTGGAGGCGTTTCGTCAGCGTCTTTTGTCGCTGCCGCGAGATGCTGGTGAAGTCATGACAGAGATCTCTGATATGCGTCAACGGTTGGCGGAGGCGAAGACATCGCTTGGTGATCTGGACGCCAAAAATGGCCCGGGCCGTCTTCAGGATATTGAGCTTTTGGCCCAGGGGGGATGCCTGGTGGCCGGAACGCCATCGGCGCGCGTATCCGAGGGTCTGAGAGCGGCCAGCGAAGCCGGTCTCATAACATCGCGTGGATGTGAAACACTCCTCGAGGCGCATGCTTTGTTTCGTATCGTGATGCAGGTGACGCGTTTGCTTGGACGCAACGCAACAACATCCGAAGATCTCGGAGAGGGCGGCGCACGCTTGCTTTTGGGAGAGACGCAAGTCTCCGATCTGGCCGCCTTGCTGGAGGCTCTGGTTGACAAGGCCTGCCAAGCCGACGATTTGATTTCTGCGGCAATTTTGACAACCAAGCGAGGCGGTGATGGATAAAGGTGATGCACTCGACCCCAAGGGCCTGATACGCGAAGCGTTTCGAATCGATGGCATCGACAGTGCCGATTGCCGCACGATTTTTCTCGACTGGGCGTTGTCAACCGAAGCAGGTGGCGACATGCGGGCAAAGGTAGAAGCGCTGCTTACCCGCTATGAGGCAGAACCTGTTGATCATCCCATGCGC
>JBCCNY010000430.1:0-1597 GCA_039025595.1 Pseudomonadota bacterium
GACGAGCGTAACCCTCTCGTGCAGCTGCGCACGAAACGGCAGAGCGCAGGTCTGAGAAAGATAAAGATCCGGCGATTGCCACAAATCCCAAAGACTTTCAGGATAGGACAGCGCGTCGGGTGCGTTGTGAAGTCGTGCGCGGATTTCACTCCAAAGCCGGGCGCTGGCCCCGCGCAGCTCTGGCCTATCATACATCGGAAACGCGGCAATCAGCGCCATTCTTACCCTTGCCGTGACACCCTCTGACGGGCCATCGCACTGTCGACATCTTTGACGCCCAACAGATTGGCGGCAAGACGGATGAGCGCGTCTTCTTCGGCCTCGCGGCTGCCATCCGCCAGGGCCACTTGCCACAGCGCCTCGATCACCTCTACACGGTCATCATAGGGAACCGCGTCCTTGATGGCGCGCGTGAAGCGGACAGTATCGGGTGCCTCAGCCTCCAGCGCCTCGGCCTCCCGGCGCAGAGCCTCAGCTCCTTCCGCGTCGAGGTGATAGCGTTCCTCCGCAATGCTTGTGATCCTGGCCACTTCGAAACTGTCATAATGGCCATCCGAGCGTGCCAACCGAACCAATAGGGCCATCAACGCCAGCCGCGCATCTGGCGGTGCCAAAGGTGCGGGATCGGACGCCGTGAGTTTTTGAAGAAAATGTCCAAACATGGGATGGATATAGTCGCGCGCGGTCAGCCCGCCAATCGTTAATTCGACAGTGCTTGCTCAGCACGTCCTCGTGCTATGCGTTCGTCTTCTTCGGTCAGCCCGAGCGCCTTGCGTACATCGCCGATCAGGATGACCTCTCCGTCGTCCAGTTCGCCATCTGCGAGCGCGACCTCCCAAAGCGCCTCGCAGGTATCCAGCCGGGTTTCCGCGCTGACAGTGCTTTGTATAAGCAGAGCGAGATCCACGTGGTCTGGTGCGCCGCGATCAATCTTTTCGCATGTCGCGCGCATCTTGGCGGCCTCAATCGGTCCCAGTTCGAAAATACGTGACAAGAGCCTGTCGATCTGGGCTATCTCCGCAACCGCGTAGCGATCATCGGTCATTGCCGCGCGCACCAGCAGAGTGCCAAGCGCGAACCGTTCATCCATTTGCGGAAGCGGGGCGGGCTTGGGCGCGTCAAAGGCATGCAGCATACGGTGAAAAAATTGCGAGACGTCCATCGCTTCCCTCTTGATCTCTTGGCTAGTCTCGTCACAGAGCTGCCCCGTGGCAAGAGAGGATCGCATGCCTGTCGGGGTCTCGATCTCTGCCAAGACCTCTAAAATGCGCGATAACCTGTCGGTTTTTGCCATGATTACACCACGCATCAGTACGGCTCGTTGAGACAATCACGCTGGTCGTCATGCAAGCCGAATTGAGATGCTCATGTCATGCAACTTCAATGAAACACTCGAGAAAACCGCAGTGAACCAATCTTCTGAGGTGGTGACACACAAAAGTAATGCAGATCTGCGCTGGGCGCGCGACGCGCAACCAAGTGCCTTGCGCGACTTCGCCCGAGGCGATGACTGGACACGCGATCCTGAAACACGTTTGGGCTGGATCATGGCGCAGCCGACAATCGATCTTGGCACTGCTTTGACCGTGTTCTTCAA
>JBCCNY010000431.1:0-1557 GCA_039025595.1 Pseudomonadota bacterium
TTCCTCGGACGCGGTCAAAAGATCGCGCCCCTCGAAATCAACGCCTCCTTCGATCCGGGCGCTGCGGGGTAGCAGTCGCATCAGCGCCCGGCAGGTAACGGATTTGCCTGATCCACTTTCTCCGACAATGCCAAGCGCCGCACCTCTTTCCAGACCGAAGGACACGTTATCCACGGCCGTGACGTCCCCGAAGCGAACGGACAGATCGCGGGCGCTGAGAATCACGCTCATGGCTCTAACCTCAGCATTCGCGCCAGCCCATCTCCGATGAGCGCAAAACCAATGCCAATCAGCACCATGGCGAGACCGGGGAAAAAGCTGATCCACCAGGCGCTGGCCAGATAGATCTGGCCTTCGGCGATCATAATCCCCCATTCCGGCGTCGGCGGCGCCACCCCCATGCCCAGAAACCCAAGGGCTGCGCCAAAGAGGATCACCAGCGTCACATCGGTCATCACGTAAACAACGATGGGCGACATCGAGTTGGGCAAGATATGCCGCAAAAGGATGTAGCCATGCGAAAAGCCCATCGTGCGCGACGCGAGCACAAATTCGGAGCTGCGCAGCACCATCGCCTCGGCCCGGGCGAGCCTTGCGTAGCCCACCCATCCCACAAGCGCCAGCGCGATGAAGTAGTTTTCAACGCCAGGGCCTAGAACAGCGACGATGGCCAGGACGAGCACGAAAAACGGGAAGGGCACCGTAATATCGACAATCCGCATCGCCAGCGTGTCGATCCAGCCGCCGAAGTAACCCGCCAGAAGGCCGATCGCCAAGCCAATGATCAGCGGGGCGATCACACCGAACAGTCCGATATAGAGCGCGTAGCGCGACCCATAGATCACACGGCTGTAAGTGTCACGACCGACATTGTCGGTCCCAAACCAATGCTCTGCGCTCGGACCCACCAGAATGGCCTCGAAATCGATGGCTGTGGGATCGTGGGTGGCAAGAAGCGGCGCAAAGAGCGCCACGAGACACCAGAGCGCGACCATGCAAACGCCGATGACGAACATGGGCGTCACTCTCATGGCACAGCCCTCGTCGCGTCCCGTCTCATGGCGCGACCCGCGGATCTATGACGGCAGAGAGCAGATCAACGGCCAGCATGACGAGTATCGTGGTGACCGCAAAGACCAGCGTCGCGCCTTGCACCACGAAGTAGTCGCGCGCGAGGATCGAATCGACCATGAGTTTGCCCATGCCGGGCACGGCGTAGACCGTTTCAACGATCACCGATCCGCCCAGCAGATAGGCGACGATCACACCGAAGAGATTGATGGTCGGCAGCAGGGAATTGGGAAAGACATGGGACTTGAAAATCTCGCGCTGTCCCAACCCCTTGGAGAACCCGGTGACGATATAGTCGCGGTTCATCTCCTCCAGCAAAGCCGCGCGCAAGGTGCGCACGAGGATCGGCACCACCCAGATCATCGTGGAGAGTGCGGGCAGGAAAAGATGCCGCAAATGCTCTGGGAAGGTTTCTCCGTATCCGCTGACCGGGAACCATCCCAGTGTCACGCCGAAGAATCGCGCAAACAGAAGCGAGAGCCAGAA
>JBCCNY010000432.1:0-1529 GCA_039025595.1 Pseudomonadota bacterium
CGCCTTTGCCATGTCCCGCAGCCTTGAGAAGGCCATAATGGATCGTTCCCGAGCGTGGTGCAGGCAAACCTGCCACGGCGGCCCAGTAGATCTTGCGCGTGTCGCGATGGCGAAACGCCGCGGTCAGGTGCGCCGCCGCCTGGCGCGTTCGTGCCATGACCAGAACACCCGACGTATCTTTGTCCAATCGATGCACTAACCTGGGCTTGTCGTCGTATCCGAAGCGGAGCGCGGAGCTTAGCGCATCAAGGTGACGTCGCTGACCACTTCCGCCCTGAACAGCGAGCCCGGCCGGTTTGTTGATCGCCAAGATGTGGTCGTCTCGGTAGAGCACACTTGCTCGAAGAAGGGCCGCATCATCCTCAGAAACTGGCGCCGCAATAGGTCGGCGGGCTGTCTGTGAGGACACATCCGGTAGCGGGGGCACCCGAATTCTCTGCCCCGATTCTATTCGTGTGTTCGCCCGCGCTCTCGCGCCATCGACACGAATTTCGCCCTTTCGACACAGCTTCTCGATACGACCCTGCGCCAGATAAGGAAACCGACGACGCAGCCAGCGATCAAGTCGCTGTTCGCTTTCATCCGGCGACACCTCAATCATCTGCACGCCGCTCATGTGCCCAGACTTCGCGCAAGCCAGATGCCAAGTCCTAAGCCTAACACCGACAAAACGACCGAAGCGCCCACGTAAACCGCCGCTAAACCAAACTCCCCACGTTCGTAGAGAATGAAGGTTTCGAGAGAGAACGCGGAAAAGGTTGTGAAGCCGCCGAGCACACCGGTCATAAGCAAGGGGCTGAAATGCGCCATATCGCGCTGCGTCAAAACGACAAAAAGCACACCCATCAGAAAAGAGCCGATAACGTTCACTGGCAAAACAGCAACGGGAAAGCTGGTACCGAAGCCGCGCATCACGGTCACGCCCACCGCATAGCGCAGGATCGAGCCGATGGCACCGCCAATCCCGACTTGTAGTAGCGTCCCGATCATGGTGTGTCTGTCGCGTGTGGTTGCTGGATTGTCAATCCGGCAGCGCTTGCACGGTTGCAAGACAGATCCGGCCGCGCCGACATACGTTTTGTTTCCGGGCCTGGGAGGAGCCGATGACTTTGTCTGATCCACATGTCTTTTTGCGCGCTCTGTTCGCCCGCGCCGTCGAGGTGGCTGATCCCATGCAGTCGCTGGCGGCGTATCTGCCCGAAAAGCCGAAAGGACGATTGGTTGTTATCGGAGCCGGCAAAGCGAGCGCGCGTATGGCAGAGGCAGTCGAGGCACAATATGGCCCGTGCGAAGGGTTGGTAATCACACGCTACGGATACGCAAGATCCTGCGTTGGAATAGAAATTATCGAAGCGGCGCATCCTGTTCCGGACGCGGCGGGTCTCGCGGCGACGGCTCGGATGATCGAGCTTGTCTCCGGTCTGGGCGAAGAGGACATGGTGCTGGCCCTGATTTCCGGTGGCGCGTCTGCGCTTCTGGTGCAGCCGGCTCACGAGATCACGCTGACCGAAAAACAGGCCGTCAATGCA
>JBCCNY010000433.1:0-1520 GCA_039025595.1 Pseudomonadota bacterium
ACTCGGCGCGGAAGACGCACCAGACCTGATGGTCTCCATGGCCACGCTAACAGGAGCCGCGCGCGTGGCACTTGGCCCGGACATTGCGCCGTTTTTCTGTGACGACGCCGCCTTGGCCTCCGCCTTGGAGGCCGCAGGCCAGCGTGTGACGGACCCGGTTTGGCGGCTGCCGCTCCATTCGCCCTACGAGGCAATGATCGAACCGGGCATTGCCGATCTCGACAATGCGCCAAAAGGCGGATTTGCTGGCGCGATCACCGCCGCGCTTTTCCTTCGTCGTTTCGTGGGTGATACGCGGTACCTCCACTTTGATATCTATGGATGGACGCCAACCGCCGCGCCTGCGCGCCCGAAAGGCGGTGTGGGGATGGGGGCGCGGGCCTTGCTTGATGCGCTGCCGGAGATTTTAGGTCTATGACAGATCCGAGGCGGCTATCCAGCAACGGCGTTTATGCGGCGGCCGAGCTCGAGGGTCAGGTCGATGCAGAGCATTTTGTCGAAGGAGAGATGCGCCGCATCGCGCGCCCGGTCGTGGATCTGCGCCGTCGTCCCGGCGAGGGATCGTTGGACCGACAGCTTCTGTTTGGAGACAGGTTTCGCGTTCTGCATCGAGAAGAGGGTTATGCATTCGGTCAGGCGGAGCGGGGCGGATATGTGGGCTATGTTCCGGATAGTGAGCTGGAGAGCTGGGTCGACCCCAATAGCCGGGTGATCGCTCGGGCAAGTCTTGGCTTTCGTACACCAGACCTCAAGGCGCCCAATCCGGTTCGGCTCCCGATGGATGCGCATGTGTCGATCCAAGCGCATGATAATCGCTGGGCAGAGACCGCCTGTGGTTTATTCCTGCCTTTATCGCACTTGGCGCCGCTCGATGATTATCGCACGGACCCTGTTAGTGTTGCAGAGACATTTCTGGGGGCGCCCTATCTCTGGGGCGGCAACTCGGATCTGGGCATGGATTGTTCTGGTCTCATCCAGATTGCCTGTCTCGTCTGCGGAATCGACTGTCCCGGAGATAGCGACCAGCAACAGGCAGAACTCGGTATCGCCTTGGCAGGGCGATCGCAACTCAGACGCGGAGATCTGGTGTTTTGGAAAGGCCATGTGGCGTGGGTCGTGAATAACGAGACGCTTCTTCATGCCAATGCCTATCACATGGCGGTGGCGTATGAGCCGCTGGATGAAGCAGTTGCGCGGATCGAGGCGCAGGGCGATGGTCCGGTGACGGTGCGTAGACGACTGAAAGGGACGGGATGAGCCAGGATTTCTTTAGACCAGTGTCGGGCATGGATTTGCCACGTTTTGCGGGTGTGCCGACCTTTATGCGCTTGCCCTATGTCCCGCCGGGCCATGAACGTTGGGATGACGTCCAGATCGGGATCATCGGCGTGCCCTGGGACAGCGGCACGACCAACCGTCCCGGCCCGCGCCATGGGCCGCGCCAGCTGCGCGATGCCTCCACGATGATCCGCGCGCAACACGCCATATCTGGCATGCGTCCCTTCGAGGCCGCGCGCTGC